>NZ_RZSU01000070.1:0-33786 GCF_003997585.1 Mesorhizobium sp. M5C.F.Cr.IN.023.01.1.1
GATGAGGAGCGCGCCGGCGCTGCTACCCTCCCCCCTCGAGGGGGAGGTGCCGCCAAAGGCGGCGGAGGGGGTCACCTCAGTAGGCACCGTTTTGCGGTCGCGCCCTTCGCTACCGACCCCACCCCGTCTTTCTCGCTTCGCTGCGCTCAGCTCGGTCGCCGACCCTCCCCTCGAGGGGGAGGGTGAGGCCTGTTTCGCCAACCGCTCGGCGAGCTGCCGCGCGGCGGTGGCGCGCGGCGATCTTTCGGATCGGAACCGCATCAGCCGCCGTTCGAGGTCGGCGCCATCGCCGCCAAGGCCACGCTCGGTGAGCAGCACGGCAAGCATGGCCGCTTCGAACGCCTGGCCGGTCTTTGCCGCGTCGGCGACCATGTGGGCCAGCCGCACCGGCAACGCCAGCCTGCGCATCGCAGCACCCGATTCCGTCAGGCGCCCTGCCTCGTCGATGGCGTCGAGCGCACGAAGCAGCGACCTTGCCTCGTTGAGTGCTGGGGCCGGCGGCGGATCGAGGAACGAAAGGCTCACCGGGTCGACGACACCGAAGGCGGCGCAATCGAGCATCAACCCCGACAGATCGGCTTCGAGGATTTCCGGCGGGGTGAAGGCGGGAAGCGCCGCCGTCTGCTCGGCCCGCCACAGCCGGATGGCGACGCCCGGCTGCGTGCGCCCGGCGCGGCCGGCGCGCTGGTCGGCCGAGGCTTTGCTGACCCGCACCGTCTCCAGCCGCGTCAGGCCGCTGGCCGGTTCGTAGCGCGGCAGGCGCGACAGGCCGGAATCGATGACGACGCGCACGCCGTCGATGGTGATCGAGGTCTCGGCGATCGAGGTCGCCAGCACCACCTTGCGGCGGCCGGACGGCGCCGGCTTGATCGCGGCGTCCTGCGCCTTGTTGTCGAGCATGCCGTAGAGCGGCACGATATCGGTGTCGGCACTGACGCGGCCTTGCAGCCGCTCGGCCGTGCGCTCGATCTCACGCTGGCCGGGCAGGAACGCGAGGACGCTGCCGCTCTCATCGGCAAGGGCCGCGCGGATCGCCTTGGCCATGGCGTCCTCGATGGCGATGCCGGCCGGCCGCTCGTCGTAGCGGATATCGACGGGAAAGGCGCGGCCCTCGCTCTCAATCACCGGCGCGCCGGAAAGCAGTCGAGCGACACGTGCTCCGTCGAGCGTCGCCGACATCACGAGCAATCGCAGCTCGGGCCTCAGCGCACCTTGCACGTCGAGCGCCAGCGCCAGCCCGAAATCGCCGTCGAGCGAACGCTCATGGAACTCGTCGAAGAATACCGCCGAGACACCGGGCAACTCCGGATCGTCGAGGATCATCCGCGACAGCACGCCCTCTGTGACGACGAGAATCCTGGTCCTCGCAGAAGTGCGGTTTTCCATGCGCATGGCGTAGCCAACCGTTTCGCCGGGCTCCTCGCCGAGCAGTTCGGCCATGCGGCGGGCAGCAGCGCGGGCAGCGAGCCGGCGCGGCTCCAGCAGAATGATATTTCCGGTGCCGAGCCACGGCGCGTCGAGCAGCGCCAGCGGCACCAGCGTCGTCTTGCCGGCGCCGGGCGGCGCCACCAGCACGGCGCTGTTGCCATGGCCGAGCGCTTCGCTGAGCGCCGGCAGTACGGCGGAGACCGGAAGCTCCGGCAAGGGTTTTCTGGTCATTGTTCCAAGGATGCGTCCATCCAATTGCGGCGGATCCGCAGCGCCCGCATATCAGCGGTGGCGGTCGCCGCGCAACCGGGGGCGGGCCAACTCAAAGCCGGGTCCGCGAGAGCGAGTTCCAGCACACCGTGCCGAGCCTCACCTCCTCGCGCACCATCGTCAAAAGGCCGAAGCCGCCAATGACGGCGAGGCCGACAAGCGACAGAAGATCTGGCGACAGAAGATCTGGCGACGGAAAATCTGGCGACAGAAGATCTGGATATTCCTGGAGAACGCGCCCAGGATCACTGGCTCGAGGATCTGCGAATAATGCGTCGGCGCGATCCGCCCAAACTTTTGACAACGGCATCGTTGCATGAACAGCTTGCACAGGGGAGCTGGGCGAGCAGAATTCCGTTCGTCCACATTTTTCCAGGTCCAGGGAGAATGCAGAGTGAAGATACTGGCGCTCGGTGCGCATCCGGACGATATCGAGATCTTCATGTTCGGTACGATGGCGGCCTATGCCGCACAAGGCGCAGAATTGGTTTTTGCGATAGCCACGGATGGAGCCAAGGGCGGGAAGGGCGATCCGGAATTACTCGCCCGCGCCCGCCGCGAGGAAGCGACTGTGGCGGCGGACCTGCTTGGCGCAACACCGCACTTCCTCGACTTTCCGGATGGTGCGCTGGTTGCCGATGCCGCGCTGATCGCGGCGCTGAAGGCGCTGATTGGCGACGTGAAGCCAAATCTGGCGATCACCCATGCGCCGAACGACTATCATGGCGATCACCGTGCGCTGTCGGACGGCCTGCGCATCGCGGCATCCTTCACTGTCCCGGTGCTGCATGCCGATACGCTCGGTGGCACCGGCTTTTCGCCGACGCATTATGTCGATATCTCCGGGCATTTCGAGCTCAAGGCGATGGCGATCCGGGCGCACCAGTCGCAGGATCCCGAACGTTTCGTCGATGCGGCGCGCACGCAGAACGCATTTCGCGCCGGCCAGTGCAATGGCGCGGCCGGTTCCTTCGCCGAGGCCTTCCGCTTCGAACCGATCTTCCCCTTCGCCGATATCCGCGCCCTGCTGCCGCCGGCCCCAGTGATCCGGCCGGTGACGGTGAGCACCAAAACGGTCAAATGAGCCGGCGCCCGCGCGCCGGACGATCTGACACGCGCCTTTCCTGAACCAAGCGACCCATGGGCCATGCTGCAGCGCAGCGACGAATTCGCTTGCCTTGTTTAGTAAAAATTGCATCACTAAACAAATTACTAAACATCCGATGCTCAACTGCGTCGCCATGTTTGGACCCCTGAGGAGGGGGGTTGAGGTTTTTGAAACCGTCATCCGGACGCGTTTCGTAAATGGGAGGAAGGCATGAAATCGACCTTGAAACTGACGGCGGGGAAACTGACGTTGGGACTGGCCTCGGCGATGCTTGCGTCGACAGCCGCTTCGAACGTCGCGCAGGCGGAAGATCTGACGCTTTGCTGGGCAGCTTGGGACCCGGCCAACGCACTTGTCGAATTGTCCAAGGATTTTACCAAGGAAACCGGCATCGGCATGAAATTCGAATTCGTGCCGTGGACCAACTATGCCGATCGCTTCCTCAACGAGTTGAATTCCAAGGGCAAGCTGTGCGACCTGATCATCGGCGACAGCCAGTGGATCGGCGGCTCAGCCGAGAACGGCCACTACGTCAAGCTGAACGACTTCTTCGACAAGGAGAAGATCAGCATGGACGACTTCGTGCCGGCGACCGTCGTCGGCTATTCGGAATGGCCGAAGAACTCGCCGAACTACTGGGCGCTGCCGGCCATGGGCGATGTCGTCGGCTGGACCTACCGCAAGGACTGGTTCTCCAAGCCGGAACTGCAGAAGGAATTCAAGGAAAAGTACGGCTGGGATCTCGCCGCGCCGACGACCTTCGACCAGTTGAAGCAGATCGCCGAGTTCTTCCAGAAGCGCGAGATCGACGGCAAGACGGTCTATGGCGTGTCGATCTATACCGAGCGCGGCTCCGAAGGCATCACCATGGGCGCCATGGACGTGCTCTACAGCTTCGGCTTCAACTATGAGAATCCCGACAAGCCCTACGAGATGGACGGCTTCGTCAACTCCGAGAAATCGGTGAAGGGGCTGGAACTCTACAAGGCGCTCTATGATTGCTGCACGCCTCCCGGGGCCTCGAACAGCTACATGGGCGAAGGCGTCGATGCCTTCAAATCCGGCCAGGTGGCGATGCATATGAACTTCGCCTTTACCTGGCCAGGCCTGCAGAAGGACGAAAATGTCGGCGGCGATAAGATCGGCTATTTCGCCAATCCCAAGGGTCCTGACGGCAATCAATTCGCCCAGCTTGGCGGCCAGGGCATCTCGGTGGTCTCCTACTCGGACAAGCAGGAGGCCGCGCTCAAATACATCAAGTGGTTCGCCAACAAGGACGTGCAGGCCAAATGGTGGTCGCTCGGCGGCTTTTCCTGCCTCAACGCAGTCGTCAAGGATCCAGGCTTCCCGGCCAGCCAGCCTTACGCGCAGACCTTCCTCGACTCCATGGCCATCGTGAAGGATTTTTGGGCGGAGCCCAGCTATGCGCCGCTGCTGCAGGCGTCGCAGAAGCGCTTCCATGACTATGTCGTCGCCGGCCAGGGTTCGGCCAAGGATGCGCTCGACGGCCTGGTCAAGGATTGGACCGAGGTCTTCCAGGACGATGGCAAGATGTAGTTGGGGCAGATGTAATCGGCTCCTCCCGAGCCATGCCGCGTGTCCCGTGCCGCCCTTGGCACGGGACACAGTTCAGATAAATTCCATTGTCGAGACGACCAAGTGACCGAAGCGGGACTGACCATGCTCAACCGGACTGCGGACAGCGTTGCCCGGGCTACGCCTGAGCCGTTGGCCCGCAAGGTCCGGGGCATCAGCGACAAGGGCCTCGCCTGGCTGTTCATCTCGCCGACGATCCTGTTGCTGCTCGTCATCAACATCTTCCCGCTGTTCTGGGCGATCTATCTTTCCTTCACCAATTACCGGGCCAATCGCCCCAACGAAGTGGTCAGGAACGTCGGCCTTGCCAATTACAAACGCATCCTCGGTGACCAGGACATCTGGATCGCCATGCAGACGACGGCGCATTTCGTGTTCTGGACCATCTTGCTGCAGACGCTGATCGGCTTCACGCTGGCCTGGCTGATCGACCGGAAATTTCGTGGCCACGCCTTCTGGACGACCATCATTCTGGTGCCGATGATGCTGTCGCCGGCAGTGGTCGGCAATTTCTGGCGCTTCCTCTACGAGCCGCAGATCGGTCTGTTCGCCTATGCCATCTCATTCGTCACCGGCATTCCGGCAACGCAGATCGGCATGCTCTCCAACGTGTCGCTGGCGCCGTGGTCGATCGTCATCGTCGATACCTGGATGTGGACGCCTTACGTGATGCTGATCTGTCTCGCCGGGCTGCGCTCGATCCCCGAATACATCTATGAGGCGGCCGAGGTCGACCGCGCCTCCAACTGGCGGCAGTTCTGGTCGATCACGCTGCCGATGGCGCTGCCCTTTATCATGCTGGCGGTGCTGTTCCGCGGCATCGAGAACTTCAAGATGTTCGACATGGTCAACCTGCTCACCGGCGGCGGACCGGGCTCGACCACCGAAGTCGCCTCGATCACGCTGAAGCGGCAGGCCTTCGAAAGCTGGCGGACGGGTTATTCCTCAGCCTTCGCCATCATCCTGTTCGTCGCGGTGTTCGGGCTGGCCAATATCTACGTCAAGGCGCTCAACAAGGTGAAGCAGAGATGAGCCTGACGTCAGCCCATTCGGTCGTCGCACCCTCGGCCACGTCGAAGCGCGTCGCCGGCACGATCATCGTGCTTTACGCGCTGATCTCGATCGTGCCGCTGCTGTGGATCTTCGCCACCAGCTTCAAGACGCCGCCGGATTCGATCGCCTATCCGCCGAAGATCCTGTTCCAGCCGAGCCTCGAGGGCTACTGCAATCTGTTCTCGACCCGCACCCGGCAGACACCGGAATACATCAACTCGCTGGGACCGGCTACGGGCGTCTGCGACGAGACAGTGCGCAAGCGCAACATGGTGATCGCCGGGCCGTCCAACTTCATGCCGCGCTTCATAAACTCGGTGATCATCGCCTTCGGCTCGACCTTCTGCGCGGTGTTCCTCGGCACATTGTCGGCCTATGGCTTCTCGCGCTTCAAGGTGCCGTTGGCCGATGATCTGCTGTTCTTCATCCTGTCAACGCGGATGATGCCGCCGATCGCGGTCGCTATTCCCATCTACCTGATGTACCGCGAGCTTGGCCTGTCGGACACCGCACTTGGCATGATCCTGCTCTACACGGCGGTCAACGTGTCGCTGGCCGTGTGGCTGCTGAAGGGCTTCATCGACGAGATCCCGCGCGAATACGAAGAAGCGGCGATGATCGACGGCTATACGCGGCTGCAGGCCTTCTGGCGCACCGTGCTGCCGCAGGCGACCACCGGCATTGCCGCGACAGCCATCTTCTGCCTGATCTTCGCCTGGAACGAGTATGCGTTCGCCGCACTGCTGACCTCGGGCACGGCGCAGACCGCACCGCCCTTCATCCCGACCATCATCGGCGAAGGCGGCCAGGACTGGCCGGCCGTCGCCGCGGGCACGACGATCTTCCTGGTGCCGATCCTGGTGTTCACCATCCTGCTCCGCAAGCAATTGCTGCGTGGCATCACCTTCGGCGCGGTGCGCAAATGAGCAACACGGCGAATCAGCAGCAGATATGGAAGCGGCGCCGCGGCAGCGCCCCTTCTCCCCGCTTACGGGGAGAAGATGCCGGCAGGCAGATGAGGGGCAGCGCAAGCTTTCCAGATTTTGGCGCCACCCCTCATCCGGCCCTTCGGGCCACCTTCTCCCCGTATAGTGACGGGGAGAAGGGGTCGCGGAGCTTGTCATCATGAGCCGTCGTACCCATACCAAACGCTCGCCCTGGCCGCGCGCCCTCAGGCGCGGACTGATGGAGAATATCGCTACCGCGATCATCGCCATTGGCTTCCTGATGCTGTTCCAGCCCTTCGCGCTGCCGCTCTACACCTATTCTTTCATCACCATGCTTGCCGGCACGGCGATGTTCATCATCGTCTCGAAGTTTCCGGAGTAGACGATGGCGGAGATCAGGGTCGAGCATCTGAGAAAGGCATTCGGCGATTTCGTCGCCGTGCAGGATTCCAACTTCGTCGTCGGGGATGGCGAGTTCTTCGTCATGCTGGGGCCGTCGGGTTGCGGCAAGACGACGACCTTGCGCATGATTGCCGGGCTCGAACTGCCGACCGGCGGCAAGATCCTGCTCGGTGGCGAGGACGTCACCATGCGGCGTGCCCGCGAGCGCGACATCGCCTTCGTCTTCCAGCTGTTCGCGCTCTATCCGCATATGAATGTGCGCAGGAACATCGGCTTCCCGCTGCTGGCGCAAGGCATGCCAGGTATCGAAATCCGCCAGCGCGTCGAGGAGACGGCGAAGCTGTTGCGCATCGACCATCTGCTCAACAAATCAGTCTCGGGCCTTGCCGGCGGCGACCGCCAGCGCGTGGCGCTCGGCCGCGCCATCGTGCGGCGGCCAAAATGCTTCCTGATGGACGAGCCGCTCGGCACGCTCGACACTGAATTCCGCGATCTCATGGTCCACGAGCTGCGCGAACTGCACAACCGCATCCACGCCACCACGGTCTACGTCACGCATGACCAGATGGAAGCGATGTCGATGGCTGACAAGATCGCGGTGATGAACCACGGCGTCATCGAACAATTCGGCACGCCACGCGAAATCTACGATCGGCCGGCGACCATGTTCGTCGCCGATTTCATCGGCTCGCCGCCGATGAATTTTCTCGGCTTTGACGGCGGGCTTTCAAAGGGCGCCAGGGAGGTCGTGGTGCAAGGCGCCAAGGTGGCAGTGCCGGAGGTGCGCGAGGATATCGCGTCGACCGACATGGCGCTCGGCATCCGGCCGGAACACATCCGCTTCGACGATGGCTCGAAGCTGCGCGGCGCCATCTATGGCACCGAATATCTCGGCACCACGCAGATCGTTGCGGTGGAGACATCAGGCGGCATCATCAAGGCGCGGGTGCCGGCCGAAATCCGGCTCAATGCGGGCGACCATGTCGGCCTGGCGCTGAGCAGCGCACGGCTGTCGCTGTTCGAGAAGGGATCCGGCCGCGCGGTGCGAACCGCAATCCATGACGGGGCCTCCCAGGGAAAAGCGCATCATGACTGACGTGCACATCAAAGGCGTGACAAAAGCCTTCGGCGAGCATGTCGCCGTGGACACTCTCGATCTGCACGTCGCCGATGGCGAATTCGTCGTGCTGCTCGGCCCGACCGGGGCCGGCAAGACGACGACGCTCCGGCTTATCGCAGGATTGGAACGGCCGGATACGGGCTCAATCCATATCGGCGGCCGTGATGCGACAATGTTGTCGCCTGCCGAGCGCGACACCGCCTTCGTCTTCCAGCAATATTCGCTCTATCCGCATCTGTCGGTCTACGACAACCTGGCCTTTCCGCTGCGCTCGCCGGCGCGGCGGCTGAGCGAGGACGCGGTGCACCGCCGCGTCGAGGATGTGGCCAGGATGGTGCGTATCCACCACAAGCTCTCCAACCGCTCCACCAAACTTTCCGGCGGCGAGATGCAGCGCGTCGCCATCGGACGCGCCCTAGTGCGCAAGCCCTCGATCTACCTGATGGACGAGCCGCTGTCGTCGCTCGATGCCAAGCTGCGCGCCGACCTCCGGCTTGAGCTGAAGCGCATTCAGGCCGAGGTCGGCGCTACCATGCTTTATGTCACGCACGACCAGATCGAAGCGATGACGATGGCCAATCGGATCGGGATTCTCGCCGATGGCGTTCTGGTGCAGATCGGCACGCCGCGGACGATCTATTCCGAGCCGGCAAACCTTCATGTCGCCGCAAGGCTCGGCCAGCCGGCGATCAATCTGTTGCCGACCGGCCTGCTGCCCGATGGCGACATGCCGGCGGGAACCAAGACGATCGGTGCGCGTACAGAACATCTGTCGATCGGCAAGGCATCGAACGGCCCCGCCGACGGCGTTGTTGACTGGGTCGAGCATCTGGGCGACCAGAATCACCTGCATGTGACGGTGGGAAGCAAAAAGCTGGTGACGCTGACCGACCCCGACACGCAATTGGAAAAAGGCGACAGGGTGGCTATTCGTTACCGGGCGCCGCTGTTCTTCGACCAGGCCGGCAACAGGATTGCAAACCGATGAGCCCTGGGACGCTGGACAAGACTGGGACGATGGACAAGGTTGACCTGAAGACGCTGATACCAGCCACCGCCGACACGATTGCAGCTCACGCGGACGAGCTGACCGCGCTCGACCAGGCGATCGGCGACGGCGACCATGGGCTCAATATGAAGCGCGGCTTCGAGGCGGTGCGGGCTGAGGCCGAGGCGTTCGCGGCAAAGCCATTGCCGGAGGCGCTGAAGGCGATCGGCACCAAGCTGGTGATGACGGTCGGCGGGGCATCGGGACCACTGTTCGGGACGCTGTTCATGGCGCTCGGCAAGGAGATTTCCGCTGAGCCGGATCGCGCCAATCTGTCGGCGGCTTTCGGCAAGGCGATCGAGGCGGTGGCAGCCAGGGGCAAGTCGCAGGTCGGGCAAAAGACCATGCTCGACGTGCTGAAGCCGGTGCATGACGCCCTGCTGCAGGGAAAAACCGGGGCGGAAATCGCCGATGCCGCCGACAGTGCAGCCGATGCCACCGTGCCGATGAAAGCCTTGCGCGGACGCGCCTCGTTTCTCGGCGACCGCTCGATCGGCCATATGGATGCCGGCGGGCGCTCGGTCGCGCTTCTGGTGCGGGCTGTCGTCGAAAGCATCGAGGGGCAAGCATGAGCAATGTCGGCATCGTCATCGTATCGCATTCACCGCTGGTCGCCGAAGGCACGGCCGATATGGTGCGCCAGATGGTCGGCGACGAAGTGCCGCTTGCATGGTGCGGCGGAAACGGCCATGGCGGGCTGGGAACCAATGTCGAGGCGATCATGGGCGCCATCGACAAGGCCTGGTCGGAGGCGGGTGTCGCCATACTTGTCGATCTTGGCGGCGCAGAGACCAACAGCGAGATGGCGGTCGAGATGATCGGCGAGCCGCGCGCGCACAAGATCATCGTCTGCAATGCGCCGATCGTCGAAGGCGCGGTGATGGCGGCGACGGAGGCGTCCGGCGGCGCCTCGCTCAGGGAAGTGGTGGCGACGGCACACGAATTGTCGCCGTCGTGAATGAACAGGAATTTTGACTCAATGTCCGCATCCGCCGAAGCCACAGTCCTGATCACCCACGAGGTCGGTCTGCATGCGCGCCCTTCGGTGAAGTTCACCAAGCTCGCCAAGACATTTTCAGCCGACGTCGAAGTGGCGCTCGCCGCCAACGGGCCTTGGTTCGACGCCAAGAGCATCGTCAAGGTGATGGCGGCCAAGGCGCCGAAAGGCACGCTGCTGCATATCAGAGCCAAGGGCGACGGCGCCGGCGAAGCGGTCGGCGCGCTGGTCGAGCTGGTGCGGCGCGACTTCGACGAGGGCGTGGACCATGCCCGAACCGCTTAGGCTGAAAGGGATTCCGGCTTCGGCCGGCTATGCCGAAGGGCCGCTGTTCAACCTCGATCCGGTTGTCGCGCGCTATAACCGTAAAGCGACCGCCGCTGACGAGAGGCTCGCGCTCGGAACGGCAATCAAGGCAGCGACCGGCCGACTTGCCACGCTCGTCGAAGCGACCGAGGGCGATGCAGCCGAAATTCTCGAATTCCAGCTCGCCATGCTGGAGGACGATGCACTGACCGGCCCGGCCTTTGCCGCGATTGCCGTCGGCCAGCCGGCCGATACGGCATGGCGGCAGGCGCTCGACGCCGAAATTGTGGGCTACGAGACGTCCGATCAGGACTATTTCCGGGCGCGCGCCGCCGACATGCGCGACATACGCGACCAGGTGCTGCGTGCACTGACCGAAGAGAGCGAGGCTGCGGCGCCGGCAGGAGCCATCTTCTATGGCGAGGACATCGCGCCGACGCGCTTTCTCGAAACCGACTGGAGTTCCGGCGGCGGCATTGCGCTGAAAGCGGGCAGTGCCGCCAGCCATGTCGCCATGCTGGCGCGCTCGCGCGGCGTGCCGATGATCGTGGGGCTCGGTGCTTCGCCGGCTCATCTTGCCGGCGTCGCCCTGCTTGATGCCGAGCATGGCGGCGTCATATTGGCGCCATCAAGGGCGGAGGTCGACGCGTTCCGGCGAAAATCGTCCTCTTTCGCGGCACGTCGCGACCGGGCAAGAACTTTTTTGACCCGGCCGGCAGTAACGAAAGCCGGCACGGCGGTGCGAGTGCATGTCAACATCGCCGATCCGTCCGATGTCGACAGCATCGATGTCTCGACCTGCGACGGCGTCGGGCTAATGCGGACCGAATTCCTGTTCGGCAAGACGCTGCCGGATGAGGAAACGCAATATCGAGCCTACCGCAATGTGCTCGAATGGGCTGAAGACAGACCGGTGACAATTCGTACCGTCGACGCCGGCGGCGACAAGCCCGTGCCGGGCTTCACCGTCGAGGAGGGCAATCCGTTTCTCGGCCTGCGCGGCATCAGGCTATCGCTGGCAAGGCCGGAGGTTTTTCGGGTACAGATCCGGGCGCTGCTGCGCGCCGCCATTCATGGCAATCTCAAGGTGATGTTCCCGATGATCGCCGTTGTGGACGAATATCAGCGTGCCGCCGCCCTGTTCGCGGAAGAGAAGGCCGCACTTGCCGCGCGCGGCGTCGCGCAAAAAATGCCGCCGCTCGGCATCATGGTCGAGGTGCCATCGGTGGCGATCGCTCCTGAGGCTTTTGCCGAGGTCGCTTTCTTGTCGATCGGCTCGAACGACCTCACCCAATATGTGATGGCGGCGGCGCGCGACAATGCTTCGGTTGCGCATCTCAATTCGATCAGGCATCCGGCCGTGCTTCGGCTGATCGGCTCGGTTGCGGCGTTCGGCCGCGCGCAAAAGATTCCGGTCAGCTTGTGCGGCGACGCCGGCGGCGATCCGGCGGCGATCTCGGCGCTGATCGAGGCCGGCCTGCGTGACCTTTCCGTCGTTCCCGCCCAACTCGCATTGGCCAAGGCGGCCATTGCGGACGTTTCGATCTAGGCGCGGGCATGGCCGAGAAGACACCCGAACCCGGCTCCGAAGAGGCGATCCGCACCTATAAGATGATCCTGTCGCAGGTCCTCGACCAGCGCCCGTCCGGCATGCGCCAGCGCTTGGCCGATGCGCTCGGCAAGCACCGCAGCTTCGTCACGCAGATTTCCAGCCCGGCCTATTCGATCCCGATCCCGTCGAAACATTTGCCGGCTATTTTCTCCGTCTGCCATTTCAGCCCGGCCGAACGCGACCATTTTCTTGCCGCCTACCATCAGGCGCATCCCGGGAAAATGTCGGTGGCATCAGGCATGCGCAAGACGCGGCATGTCTCGCTGATCGTTCCCGATTTCGGCGACGACAAGCAGAATGCAGCGCTCGACCGGGCGGTCAACGATTTCATCCAGAAGATCACCAGCATCGCCGGCAAGGGCGGGACATAGTCGTGCCACGCCTGGCCATTTCGGGAGGACGGTCATGAAGAAATTTTTGAATTCGGTCGACACGGTGCTGGCCGAAAGCCTCGACGGCTTCGTCGCCGCGCACTCCGACATACTGGTGCTGGGCGACGAGCACAAATTCGTTCGCCGCAAGGCGCTCAAGCCCGGCAAGGTGGCGCTGATTTCCGGCGGCGGCTCTGGCCACGAACCGCTGCATGGCGGGCTGGTCGGCCATGGAATGCTGGACGCCGCCTGCCCCGGTCAGGTGTTCACCTCGCCGACGCCGGACCAGATGCTGGCGGCTGCGGAAGCGGTCAACACCGGCGCCGGCTGCCTGTTTATCGTCAAGAACTACGAGGGCGATGTGATGAATTTCGAGATGGCAGCCGAAATGTCGGAGGGGGTCATGCAAGTGGTGACCAATGACGACGTCGCGGTCGAGAACTCGTCCTACACCACTGGCCGGCGCGGCGTTGCCGGCACACTGGTGGTCGAGAAGATCGTCGGCGCCGCAGCCGAGCAAGGCATGGCACTGGAGCCGTTGAAGGCGCTTGGCGAACGCGTCAATGGCGCAACGCGGTCTATGGGCGTTGCGCTGACCAGCTGCACCGTACCGGCGGCCGGCAAGCCGACCTTCGATATCGGCGACGGCGAGATGGAGTTCGGCGTCGGCATTCATGGCGAGCCCGGCCGCCGCCGCGACACGTTGAAGAGCGCCGATGCCATTGCCGAGGAGATCTGCGCGGCAATCCTGGGCGATCTGCGCGACAGGGCGAAAGGCCCGGCGCTGCTTTTCGTCAACGGCTTCGGCGGCACGCCGGTGATGGAGCTCTATCTGATGTACAACAGCGCCCGGAAAATCTTCGGGAACAACGGCGTGACGGTCACTCGCTCACTGGTCGGGTCCTATGTGACATCGCTCGACATGGCCGGCTGCTCGATCACGCTGACCATGGTCGACGACGAGACGACCGCATTGTGGGACGCACCGGTGCATACGGCTGCGCTGCGCTGGGGGATGTAGAACCGCCAACACCGCGCTGCCGCTTACGACAAAAAGCGGCGGTCAAAAAGCAAAGCCCGCTTCAGTCTGCGAAGTGGGCCTGGCAGAACATGCGTTACAATTGGGATCGAGCGCCGACGGGTTTCAAACGTCACAGAAAGGCGCTGGCCGCTGCCTTGCTGATCGCCGGCGGCGTCGGCCTCATGCTCGCGGCGCTGCCGCTTTAGAACCGTATTTGAGTGCAAGCAGGCGCTTTTCAACGCAGCTGGCCGGTCACGGCGATAAAGCGGCGGTCCAGTCCTTCAAATCCCTGGCTGAAGCGTTGCACGAGCACGGCAAGCACTGCCGGTTTGCCGTCCGGAGTGAATGCATAGGATTCCGACAGGCTGTAGGAGGTCGGGCAATTCCTCGCGGCGGGCACGGTCCTGTCCTCATGTAGCAGTTGGAACGGCTTGCCATCCTGTGCCTGCAGCGTCAGGCGGAAACCAAACGCCTTGCCGGCCGTTGCGCCTTGCTGCTCGTCGAAACTCGACGAGCAATCCATCTTGCTGTCGGCAAGTATCTGGTCGAGCTGGATGATCGAGATGCCGAGCTCGTCATAGGTCGGCGAAAGCCATTTCTGCGAGACCTGCTCGAGGCGCGCAATGTCTTGGTAAGCGACCATGTCGTCCGGAAAGGTGAACCTGTCCAAGGCCGTCCGCTCGCCGCGCGCCGCTATGGCATATTGGGCGAGGATCGGCGCCGCCTGCGCGGCAGCCTGTGCCCTCGCCTGATCGAGAGTGAGCGTCGCATCCTCGGTTTCGTCGACGATGCGGATCGGTTTGCCGCCGACGAACTCATCGGTGCGCGTGTCGATGATGTCGATCTCCGACCAGCCCGAATTCGAAGCACCGGCGTCGAGCGTGCCCTACTGTTCGAAGGCGAAGTAGGTACCGTCCGGCGAAAAGCCGATAATGCGCCGTGCCGCCGCATCGCCGGCCTGAGCGGCGGAAGCGACCATCAACAGCATCGCCGCCAATACGGCAAATCCCACCTTGCATCGCAACTTCATTGCAGCCTTGCCCCAATTATGACCCGAGACCAAGAACGCCAAAAGACGAAATTGCATACGCTTGCAAAAACAGCATACGCTATTTCAAAGACAGCAAACATTCCTGGGGAGGAAGCCGGATGGCGTCACGCTACCACGAGGTCTATGACGGCTGGAAACGCGACCCGGAAAAATTCTGGGCGAATGCGGCCAAAGCCATCGACTGGTTCACACCGTTCGACACGGTCTTCGATCCGAATGCCGGCGTCTATGGGCGCTGGTTTGGCGGCGCCTCCTGCAACACCTGCTTCAACGCCGTCGACCGCCACGTGGCGGGTGGCCGCGCCGATCAGATCGCGCTGATCCATGACAGCGCGATTTCAGGCACGACCAGGAAATTCACCTATGCCGAACTGAAACGCGAGGTGGTCGCGCTGACGTCGGTGCTGAAGAACCGCGGCGTCCAGAAAGGCGATCGGGTCATCATCTATATGCCGATGGTGCCGGAAGCTGCCTTTGCCATGCTTGCCTGCGCCCGCATCGGCGCCGTGCATTCGGTCGTCTTCGGCGGCTTTGCCTCGCACGAGCTCGCCACGCGCATTGACGACGCCAGGCCGAAGCTGATCATTTCCGCCTCTTGCGGCCTGGAGCCCGGGCGCGTCGTCGCCTACAAGCCGCTGCTCGACAAGGCGATCGAGATGTCGCGGCACAAGCCCGAGTCCTGCCTCATCCTCCAGCGCGACCAGCTGCGCTGCGAGCTCAAGGAAAACCACGACATCGACTATGCCGACGCCGTCGCCCGCGAGCGGGCCGCAGGCGCCAATGTCGACTGCGTTCCAGTGCTCGCCACCGATCCGCTCTACATCATCTACACGTCCGGAACGACCGGCCAGCCCAAGGGCATCGTGCGCGACAATGGCGGCCACATGGTTGCACTGAAATGGTCGATGGAGAACGAGTTCGGCGTCAAGCCGGGCGAGGTGTTCTGGGCGGCTTCCGATGTCGGCTGGGTGGTCGGCCATTCCTACATCGTCTACGGCCCGCTTCTGCATGGCTGCACGACCGTCATATTCGAAGGCAAGCCGGTCGGCACGCCCGACGCCGGCACCTACTGGCGGGTGATCGCAGAGCATGGCGTCGTCGCGCTGTTTACCGCGCCGACCGCCTTCCGCGCCATCAAGGGACAGGATCCCAAGGGCGAATTCGTCCCCAAATACGACCTGTCGAAATTCCGCACACTGTTCCTCGCCGGCGAGCGCGCCGATCCGGAGACCATCAAATGGGCGGAGCAGAAACTGAGCGTGCCGGTGATCGACCATTGGTGGCAGACCGAGACCGGCTCGCCGATGACGATCAACCCAGCCGGATTGGGCCTGCTACCGGTGAAATACGGCTCGCCCGGGGTGCCGATGCCTGGCTACGACATCCGCGTGCTCGACGATGCTGGCCACGAAGTGCCGCGCGGCACGTTGGGCAATGTCGTGGTCAAGCTGCCGCTGCCGGCCGGCTGCCTGCCGACGCTGTGGAATGCCGATGACCGGTTTCGCCAAGCCTATCTCGACGAATTCCCCGGCTGTTACAAGACGGCGGATGCCGGCATGATGGACAAGGACGGCTATTTGTTCGTCATGGCCCGAACCGACGACATCATCAATGTCGCCGGCCATCGGCTGTCGACCGGCGCCATGGAGGAGGTGCTGGCTGCGCATCCCGACGTTGCTGAATGCGCCGTCATCGGCATCGCGGATGCGATGAAGGGCCAGGTTCCGCTCGGCTTCGTCGTGCTGAATGCGGGTGTCGCGCGTGACACCGGCTCCATCGAGACCGAGGTGGTCACGCTGGTGCGCGAGCGGATCGGCCCGGTCGCCGCCCTCAAGACGGTGGTGACGATCAAGCGCCTGCCAAAGACGCGCTCCGGCAAGATCCTGCGCGGCACCATGCAGAAGATTGCCGACAAGGAAGAATGGACGATGCCGGCGACCATCGATGACCCGGTCATTCTCGACGAAATCACCGCGGCGCTGAAGGGACGCGGAATCGGCCTGTAAAGACATCGGACCATCGACAGCCCGCCGGTAGCCAATTGGCTATTGTGCAATGCAGCAAATCGCCATGCAGTTTTGTCGGGGCGCCCACCTACGGCATGGCTCAGCAAAAACCACATTTGGCGGCGTCGACATACTTCGATTTCTCGCCGCAGTCCTCGTGATGTTCTACCACTATGGTTACTGGGTGTGGGCCTTTCCCGCCGGCGTTTCGGCACGGGCCACCGGCGGCATCCCGCCGCATCCGCAACTGGAGGCAGGACGCGACGATCTGCTCAACATCCGTTCCTATTATACCGGCCTCAGGTGTTTGCTTTCGTCCGCGCTTCCGATTTTTCCAGATAGTAGGACGAATATCTGTCGAAGAATTTTTCCGAGCCGCCGATCGATCCATACTTCGCCAGCTTCTTCAAATCGACCTTGTTGAGGACCACGCCGACGATTTTGTTGGCGATATAGGGTTCCGAGCTCAGTATGGATTGCACCATCGCACGCGGCGTGCGCCCCCACTCGGTTACGAGCACGAAGCCGTCGGCAAGCGGAGCAAAGGCCTTGGCATCGACCACGGGGCCGAGCGGCGGCAGATCGACGATGATGTACTCGAAGGTCTCCTTGGCATTGTCGATGAAACGCCGCATCCCGGCCGACGATAGAAGCTCGCTGGTGTGCGAGAAGTGACCCCGCCGCACAGCCGGGACAATCGCCAGCTTGGTCTGCCGGTCGATCTTGCCGACGGACTGCCAGGTCTGCCCGCTCACTACCGCCTCCATCAGGCCTTGCTCGGCCTCCATGCCAAGGCTGCGGCTGAGGCCGGGGTTGCGCAGGTCGCCGTCCACCAGCAGGGTTTTCGACCCGTTGGCAGCAAGCAGTCCGGCCAGATTCGCCGCCACGGTCGACTTGCCCTCACCGGGAAGAACCGAGATCACGCCAATGACCCGGCTGCCTTGCCCTTCCATCACGACGTCGAAGGCAATCTTGGCGCTGCGCAGTGTTTCGGAAAACATCGATGCCGGGGCGTCGATGCTCACCCGCATGCGCGCGCGTCTTTCAGCGGCTGACGGTGATTGGGCGGTTTTGACGTCCGCCTGACCGTCATCGCGCTTGTCGTCCTTGGCGACCTTGCTGCCAATGATCGGCAGGTAGCCAAGGAATTTTAGGCCGACGCGATCGCGAACGTCTTCGCCGGTCCTGAAGAACCGCTCCCTGAATTCATTCAGCCCACCAACCCCGGCCCCCATAATCAGGCCAAGCACAAGCGAAAGTCCCAGCACCATGGACGTGCGCGGGGTTGCCGCGGACTGCGGGAGCGTCGCGTCCGAGATGACGCGGATCTTGCCGACCGGGAAGGATTGCTGCTGGGAGGCTTCCTCGTAGCGGCCAAGGAATGTCTGATAGAGCGTCGAGAGCGCCGTTGCCTTTTGCTCCAGTTCGCGCAGCTTGACCTGCGACTGGTTATCGATGGAACTCTTGCCCGCCGCTAACGCGACATTTGCGCGGAGCGCCGTCTCGCGCGCGAGAGCGACTTCGTATTCGTTGCGGTAGCTTTCGGTCAATTGTTTCAGTTCGCCGAAAATCTGCGCCGATATGTCGGCCTTTTCCTTGGCAAGTGCGACCGCCTGGGGATGCTCGGCCCCGAAATTGGCTTCAATATCCTGCTGCCGCTTGGCGACAGTGAGATAGCGGGTCTTGAGCGTTGAAATGACCGAGTTGCCCGGCTGGTCGGCGGATATGGCGGCGGCCCTGAATGCGTTGTCCGAACCGCTTTCGACGATCGATTTGTATTGCTGGTAGCGGGCGCTGGCACGGGCGGTGTCAGCCTGCGCCTCAATGAGCTGGCCATTGAGGTCCGACAGTTGCTTGTCGCTGATCAACTGGCCGTCGTCGACGGCCAGTCCATGTTCGGCCCTGAACTTCTCGACCGCGAGCGCCGCTGCCTGGGAACTTTCGCGAAGCTCCGTCAGCCGGCCTTGCAGCCAGACCGCTGCCCGCTCGGTCGCATCGAAGCTGGCATCGAGCTGATCCGCGAGATAGGCGTCGGCATAGGCTTTGGTGATCGCGGTTGCAAGGGCGGGATCCGTCGCCTGGTAGGCGATGGAGATCACATAGCTTCGACCGATGCGCTCGGCCTGCACTTCGTTTTGCAGTTTGAGGATCGCGTAATCGCGGCGTGACGAGGCAATCATCGCGTCACGCGTCGCCGGATCAAGCTGAGTGACGTCGGTGGTACCCACGGCGGGGCTGGGACGGAAGTACCGGATCACGCCGCGCACAAAGCCGGCCGCCTTCGACACGGCCGACGTCGGAGGATACAAGAAGGCGTCGTTCTGATCGAGCTTCTGCTTGTCGACGACTACCGCCGCCAACCTCGCCGAGTGCAGAATTTCGATCTGGCTCAGAATGGCGGACTCGGTTTGCATGCTGACCGACGCCGCCGAGACCTCGTCAACGACCTTATTCAAACCTTCGTCGATCAGCACGCGGCTCGTCGCCATGTAGGTGGGAGGCGTGGTCTGCAAATAGAGCACGCCCAGAAAAAGACCGATGGCAGCGCATGCCGCGACCACCTTTGCCTGCCTTGCTGCCATGCTGAGCAGGCGCTCGACATCGATGAAATCGTCGGCGCTGACTGCGTCAGAACTCGGCAACGGTTTCCTCTTGTCGAGAGGAAAATTGGCATAATTCATCTTCGGTCCAATTCTCGTTTGCATCTAGAGCGGCGGTCCCTCAAGTCGACCTGTGCCGCCGCTCTATCTCTTGTTTGAGCATCGGATTTCCAAAACCGCTCTCTACTTTTGGGTCCGATGCTCTAGTTTGCAGGCGCTGAAGCAAGATCGGGAGCATCAGCCCATATATGACGCAAGCTTCATGCCAGACAACTCGAAAGCCGGGCGGCTAAGCGCATCGGCATGTCTTGCGTCACCGTCCCATACGCTAATGCTCCCAAAAGACGGGCATTATGCGGCTTCCACCCGGCGCTCATGCGACCGGACGAACTCCTCAAGCATCTCGAAGATTGGCCCCTTCATGTCGTCACGCGCCAGCGCGAAGGCGATATTGGCCTGGATGAACCCTTCCTTCGAGCCGCAGTCGAACATCCGGCCGTTGAAGGGCTGGGCAAAGAAAGCCTGGCTCTGCGCAAGGCGAACCATGGCGTCGGTCAGCTGGATTTCGTTGCCGGCGCCGCGCTGCTGATTGCCGAGCAGCGCGAATATCTCGGGCTGCAGGATGTAGCGGCCGTTGATGTAGTAGTTCGACGGCGCATTGGCTGGAGCTGGCTTTTCGACCATGGCGGTGACCTCAAAGCCCGAGCCGACATCCGCGCCGCAGCCGACAATGCCGTATTTGCTGGTCTCGGTCGGATCGCAGCGCTCGACGGCGATGACGTTTCCGCCGGTCTGTGCATAGAGGTCGGCAATTTCAGCGAGACATCCACGCCCGCCGAAGGACACCATGTCCGGCAACAGCAATGCGAAAGGTTCGTCGCCGATGACTTCCCGGGCGCACCATACCGCATGGCCGAGACCTTGCGGCGACTGCTGCCGGATGAAGCTCGTCGCACCAGCCACGGGAAGCAGGCTTTCGAGCGCCTGAAGCTGCGCCGTCTTGCCGGTCTGCTCCAAAGTCCCGATCAATTCTGGATGCAGGTCGAAATAATCCTCTATGACCGCCTTGTTGCGGCCCGTCACGAAGACAATGTGCTCGATGCCGGCTTCGAACGCCTCGTCCACCGCATATTGCACGACAGGCCTGTCGACGACCGGCAGCATTTCCTTCGGCATCGACTTGGTCGCCGGCAGGAATCGCGTTCCAAGCCCCGCTACCGGTATGACTGCCTTCCTGACTTTCTTCATTGCATATTCCTTCTGAGGAGATCGACTTCAACCTGTCGCAGGCCGCGAAAACTGTTTTCACCTGCCTGCACCTTTCACCTCCCCCGCACCCACGGCAAATTGTGCCGCCACCCTTCGCAGCCGAACGGCGATCGGCATGCTCATATGCCGAACGGCCGCCGGATCGCTGAGCGCCGTCCACACCGCCTTGAGCGGGGACCGCGCCTTGATGTGCTGGACTAGCGAAAGGAACGACGCCGCCTTGCGCAGGCTGCGTGTGCGCCTTGCGAAAGCGGCCTCGGCCTTGGCGTCCATCGAATGGGTTCTGGCGAAGGCGAGATCGGCCTTGCGCATCGCCTCGACGTGATGAAGTTCGAGCACGCGGGAAATGGAGCCGGTCCGGATATGGTAGACGTAGCCGGTCGTCGGCTCGACCACACATTTGCCGCCCTTGGCCAGAGCACTGGCCAGCAGGATGTAATCTTCGCCGATGATCAGGCCTTCGTCATAGCGAAGCCCGTTTTCGTTCAGGAAGCGTCGCTGAAAGATCGGCTTGAGATAGCCGAGATTGAACCTGGATTCGAAGACCACATTGCCGGCGATATAGTCCGCCAGCGAGATTTCACTTAAGCCCTCGAGATAGTCGGCCGGGAACATCGTCTCGTCGGCAACGCCGTCCTCGCGAACGACCTGGAGATTGTCGACCGCGATCTCTGCGCCAGCTTTCTCCGCGCGGTCAATCATGGTGCAGATCCGCCCGGGATAGATCGCGTCATCGGAATCGAGGACCGCGACCCACCGGCCGCGGGCAAGCTCAAGGCCGGCATTCCTGGCGCCGCCGGGACCACGGTTCTGTGCAAGGGCGACGACGCGCACGATATCCTCGGGGTAGGATCGCGCCAGATCGAGCGTCCGGTCGCGCGACTGGTCGTCGACGACGATCACCTCAACGCTGACATCGCGCTGGGCGATGGCGCTGGCGATCGCCCGCTCGATGGTCAGCTCCGCATTGTAGGCGGCAATGACAAAGGTGACGTCAGGCTGCACGCTTGCCCCCTTCCTGCGGCGATGGCAGGCCGTATTGGCGGATTTCACGCACACCGACGAGACCGCTCACGACGCCGACATGCATGATGCCACGAAGCACGCTGCGGTTCCTGCGCACGGGATTGATGGCGACCGGGATTGCTAATGCGAAACAGTAGACCGCCTTTGCCGAGGCGAGGCCGACTTGCCTGACCAGCGCGAGGCCACTCGCGTCGCGCCCCAGGAGGTGCCCATGCGTCTGCCCGACCCGGAACCGGCGGCGGCGGAGCCAGTCGAATGCGGCCCTGGCGCGCGGCACCACTTCATCGACCCAGGCCTGCGGCGAAAAGGCGATGCGACCGCCGGCCTTGACCATATGGTCGAAGAATTCGGTGTCCTCGCCACCGGTCTGGCCACGCGCCAGGCTGAACCGCCGACCGCGGAGGCTGTCGGCGCCCATCCTGAGCAGGACGTTGCAGGTGTAGCCGGTGCGGATCTCGCCGCCCACCCAGACCGGCAGGGTGGAGTGGAAATCGCCGCGGCGCATCCAGGCGGGCGCATCCGGCCGATAGCGCGCCCGCACCGGTCCGAGCACGGCGGCAGCGCCACTCACTTCCGCCGTCGCAACCAGTTCGGCGAGCCATCTGGACGATGCCGTTTCGTCATCGTCGAGGAAGGCGACGAAATCCGCCATGCTGGCGTCGAGGCAGGCGTTGCGGGCGATCGAGATGTTGCGCGCCGGGCAATGACGATAGCTGATCGGCAGCTTCAACGTCTCCGCCAGCGTCGCCACCAGCAGCTCGGCAGTCGGCCCGTCATCATTGTCGGCGACGATGACGCGGATGTCGAATCCCGAAGGCACCTCCAGGGCGGCAATGGAGCGAAGCGTGTCGGCAAGCTCCGGCCGCCGAAACGTGCAGACGCAGATGTCGATGCTGCGGTTTTTTTCGGCCATACCCATCACGCTACCCTCCTTCGCTGTGATCGCGGTCCAAGCAGTTGCAGCCAGAAACCGACGGACCAGCCGAAATGCATGACCATCGCCGAAATCCCGGCAAGCGCACTGTCCGGATTGCGCTGGCTGATGGCAGTCCACACGCCATAGCCGAGACAAACCGACGCCCACACCAGAAGCGGCACGACCGCCAACCAATGCACGAAGAAAAAGGCAGAGAAAAGGACAACGGGGAACACCAGAAGCGGCACCATCTGCCGGACCTTCGGTATCATGCGGTGCTTGAGAACGTTCTTTGCGCGGCCGCGGCCATAGCCGAGATACTGGAAATACAGGCCGGCGAGCGACGCGCGCGGGTAATAGATCATTTGCGTCTTGCCGCTCATCCAGATTCGGTAACCGGCCTGACGGAGCCGATAGTCGAGCTCCGCATCCTCGTTGTGGCTGAACGTCTCGTCATAGCCGCCCACCGCCTTGAAGGCCGATATCCGCATCAGCGCATGGTGGCCGTGATCGACCCACTCGCCCACTGAGAGATGCCGGTGCTTCGAGCCGCCCGTGCCGAGCTTGGAATTCTGTGCAGCCGCCACCGCTTTCTGCACCGTGCCGCTGCCGCTGGTCAGCATGGAGACGACGACCGAATCGGCGCCGGTGGCCAGTGCCTCCTCGACCAGCCGATCGCAATAGTCGGGGGGATAGCCGCCATGCGCGTCGATGCGAATGAGATATTCAGCCCCCTCGCCGTAACTGGCAACGGCGAGATTGATCGCCGCGCTCTGGAGGCGCTTTTCATTGTGAAGAAGGATGATCCGCGGATCTTTCCCGGCAATCTCCTCGACGATTGCCCTAGTGCCGTCCGTGCTGCCGCCATCGGCAACGACGATCCGGGCACCGAGCCTCTCGGCCGACGGTCGAAGCTCATGAACAAGCGCACCGATGTGAGCCGCTTCGTTCAGGCACGGAATCACGATCAGGCTGGGCGCAAGCTTTTCGGTTGGCATCATCGGCCCACGTCCATCGATAGCCATCCTAAGCCAGTGCCTGGGCAACATACGGACCCTGCACAACCGTCAACCCGCGAAGCTTTTCGACGAGCGCCCGGCAATCGCTGCGATCATGGCTCCAGGTTCGCGGATTGCGGGCAAGAACACGCGCCCGCAATTTCCCGAAACGATGCTCGTCCATATCCCCCAGGGCGGCTTCGAGGGCCTCAGGCGTAGCTTGAGGCAAAAGAACGCCTATACCCTGCCGGTCGAGGAACCGGCCGGTTTCGGTGTTGGCCATCGAGATCGGCACGGCGCCGAAGCGGCAGCCCTCGTAGAGACGGTTGGGCAGCAGCCATTCGGAATTCAGCCCCTGCTCGAAAAAATCGATGGCCCAGGAGAAATGGACCTCGCGGTAGATCGTCGCCATATCCTCGGGGTTCCGATAGGGCCCGCCAAACGAAAGCCAGGGCTCGGCTTCGACAAAACCGTGAAAATCCGGAAATTCGGAAAGCGCCGGGCGGCCCCTGAGGATGATTTCGAAGCGACCGTCGAGCCGTCGGGAAAATTCGGCCAGAAGCTCCAGGGAGCGGCGGCACCGGAGCGCACCGAACCAGCCGATCCGCCAAGGCGGAGCGACGGGATCATCCGCCACCATGCGATCATCCAGCGCAACCGCGGCAGGCTCGAAATATTTGTTCTCGAGCAGCTCGACCGGCGCGGCAATCTGCCCAAACGGCTTGAAATAGTTGGCGATAAACGCCGGCGAACTGGTCACCAGCAGCATTACATCCCTGGCCAGATAGCGTTCCGCGCCGCGCATCGCCTTGCCCAAAAAGTCGTCGCGAAGCACAAGGCGATGAATGTCGAGGCACTCGTAGACGATCGGCACCGTCGCCTGGAAAGCCGATCTGGCACGCCGGGCAAGCGCCAGCATTTCCAGATTGCGCGCGATGATGAGGTCGGGTCTCGGCATCGAGCCGAGCTTCGAGCCGATCGAGACCGCCGCCTTTGTGACTGCTGCCAGCCGCTGGGCGAATCGGCCGTCGCGCGTCGCGCCAAGGTCGATCGGGCGCAAGCCTTCGACGTCGGCGACCGGGCTTGCTGTCCGACGGAAGCCCGCCAGTGTGACCTGGGCGCCGCCTGCCTTAAGCATTATGATCCGCCGGCGCACTGCCGGGTCGGAGACGTCGTGTACCAAGTACAAGACATGCAGCATGAAAACTCGACCGCTGTTGGCCCGCCCGCAGGGATGCTATTACAGCTTTTGCTGCATCGCAACATTTTTGGTGTTATGTAGCGGATTAAGCGATTGTCGCGCACCGCACAAACATTAGGCCGCGCGAATGTTCTATTGCGTTGCAGCAAAAAATCGGTTTTCATATGACGAGAAGTTGGTGAGAATTGGGGCCGGGGGGTTCATGCGCCTATATTTGGTTCCAGTGGAATTGCAGGATTTGGCAGTTCTGCGCCCATAGGGCAGTTCGCTAAAATCCCCTATCCCGCTGTTTGGATACGGTGGTTAAGGCATGGCCAAATCTCTTCGTATTGCCGTCTATAACGACAAATATCCGACCAGTTTCGTTACGCCGCGCGTCTCCAGACATACAATCCTGCGCAAGCGGTTCCTACCGTTCAACCTGGTCTCGTCGAAGTTGGAAGGTGTGACGTTGATCGAGCCTGCCCTGTCCGTCGACTTGGTGCATGCCTTCAACCGGATCCCGGTCAATTCTTCGAAATTCATCATCTCGTTCGAATCCCATTTGCCGCGTCAGTTCGCCCTTCGCAAGCGCGGGCCGATGGCTCGTTACTTGGCGTCGCGGATTGCGAACCCCGGCTGCCGCCGCATTATTGCCTTGTCGCATTTTGCCCGCAGGTGTTTTCTGGGTCAGCACGCCGACAATCCGAACGTAAGCCTTCTGACGGACAAGCTGATGGTCCGCCATCCGAACATCGTCGTGCCTGCCGTGGAAGATGCGATGCTTGAGAACACCGCGGAGGAACTTGTGCTGACGTTCGTCGGCGCCCATTTTGGCCGTAAGGGCGGCTGCGTCGCGGTCAAGATCGCGGAAAAAGCAATAGAGCAGAATTTGCCTATCCGAGTGAACATCGTTTCGAGTCTGCAGGTAGGCGGCGGCATATGGACGGATCCGACAACTCCAGGATTCTTTGACCAGTATATCAAGTTGCTCGACCTGAAGAATGTCCAGCATTATAGCACGTTGCCAAACCATTCGGTGCGACGATTGTTGCGCAATTCGCATTTTGGCATCCTAGCCACCTTCGGCGATACGTTTGGATACTCGGCGATAGAATCGATGTCGGAACACACCCCGGTTCTCGGAACGAGGGTCTGTGCCCTGCCTGAATTCCTGGAGGATGGTGTCAACGGAATCTCATTACCCATGAGACTCAACGATCTCGGCAATTGCTGGAATCCGGGATACAACTCGCGCGGCGAGGCGAAATTTGCCCAATATTTCCAGGATGAGGTCGAGCGCCTCGCTTGCCTGTCCATCGAACGATTGAAGACATATATCGGTCAGCCGAAGCTGATGGCGCCACTGCGACGTCAAGCCCGGTGGACGGCAGAGATCATGTTTGCCGCGGAACCGGCGGGCGCATTCCTCGATGCGCTTTACGACCGTGTGGCGTTGGAGCGAACCAAAGAACCTGTGCAACTCGACCCGGCCCTTGATGCTTCATCTCCGGAAGCCTTGCCGCTTGAACCCGACAAGCAGAAGATATCCCCGCGCCACGGTGGCACGCCGGCAGCATCGCTCAGCGTCTTGCCACCCCGGATGGCCTGGCGTGCATGAGCGCTCGACGGCTATCGCAGTCGTACCTCACGAGAGCGTGAGAATCGGATTGGGTTGCCATTGTAATTTGGCGTGCTGAGCGGCGGAGATCGTGCTCCCTTGCTGGGATTCGGATAGCCTACTGTCACTCCGAATTTCCGGGCTGTTTTGTTGCATTGCAACATTTTGATGCGGTGTCGGGAAAAATTGCCATATCGTTGTGGGAAGCGGTGAAGCTACTGCCGGCGCGGACGCCGCCCTCGCCGGCACCGAGCGAGGTGAAGTGAATGGGCGCACCGGCAAAAATCACCGCTCTGCACACTGAAAAACCAAATCGACGACGGACCCGCATACGAGAAATTCCTGAGCGAGGCGCTGCCGCTGTTTGGCCCGACCCGCAAGATCGGATGGCTGGTCACCAGCCGGCTTGAGAAATACCGCAACCACACCGAAGCATGGCTCCAAAAGCACGACATCAAATACGACAAGCTGATCATGCTCGAACTGCCGAGCAAGGCGGAACGGCAGCGGCTTGGCGGCATGGCAATTTTCAAGGCCGATTTCTACCGCAAGTCCGATGCCATGCTGTTCATCGAAAGCGAGCACCAGCAGGCCCTCAAGATCGCCGAGCTTTCCGGCAAACCGGTGCTGTGCGTGGAAACGCATCTGGTCATTTATCCCGACTCGCTGTCGCTGCCTGCACTTGGACGGATCGCCCGCAAGTTTCCAGGCAGTTTGAAACAGATGAATTCGCAGGAAGGGCGCAAGACGGCCATCAAGATCGTCGCGCGCAGGCTACTTGGCGAACGCGGCTATGAGACACTGAAGAGCCGGGTCAAACGACCGGCTTAGATGTCGAGCCAAAACTGTGGCCAAGGGACATCATGCCGCCGATTTCACCATTTACGGTGTGGTTCGCCGGTCACCACGAACGGCCATCATGAGCCGTCGGGAAAGCTGGAATCTGCCATCGGAGATAGACGCATGAATTTCACACGCAGAAAACTGTCGGCTCTTCTTGTTGCCTCGGCAGCATTGCAACTGGTTCATAGGCGAGCCGTGGCAGAGAGTGTTGCCGCAGGAGACGCGGAAGCTGCCGTTGACAAGCTTCCGGATTGGTCAGCGGTCAAGCTCCAACTTTGGAAGTATAACAATCCCTTCGTGCCATCGCAGTGGGGCGAGCCCAAGCTCGGAGGGTATGACTGGAAGGCGGCGAACGCCAAAATCGTTGACGGCGCGCTTCAGCTTACTGTCAGCGAGAAAGCTTCCGCACAGGTCGTAGCCGGCGGTAAATCCGACTTTTCATCGGCAAGGTGGGAAGTGGATGTCACTCTCCCGACGATGAAGCCAGGGCTTGTTGCAGCTCCGCTTTGGACTTTTAACGAGAAAGCCCATGAGGAAATCGATTTTGAATTCGTGGGCACGAAAGGACTACAGCTCAATGTTTGGGCAAACGTCGACAATCAGCACAAGAGCGTTTGGCTAAAGTGGATCCAACTCGGCGACCTCTCGGGGAAAAGATACCGCCTTGGCATAGAATATGAGGCGGGAAAACGTGTTGCTTTCCTCATTGACGGCAAAGAAGCTGCCGTGGTTACGCCGGCTGACACTCTGGGCGGTGCCTTTCCGAACAAGCCCATGAAGGCGTACTTCGATCTATGGGTTGCGGCAGGCGCGGTAATGGACGCAGGTTGGGCCGGCAAATGGGAGCCGATGCCGGCGTCGGACAAACTGGTCATGACAATTCATGGCTACAGGCGAACTGATGTCGCTCAGTGAGATTGCAATTCATCCGACCGCTGCGCAACCTCGGTTCAAGCCTCAAGGGCATGCTTTTGGGCGACATGCATTAATCAGGCGGCTTGGCGCGAACGCTGCTGGGCCGCCCGGTCGAGCATCGAAAAGAAGGTCGCGAACTGACGTTCAGGATGCAGCGCCGGCCGCTCGGAAAATTCACGTGCCGCCGCCGAGAGCCGTTCATATTCCTGGCTGTCGTTCCACAGCCGCCTGATCGCCGCGACCCAGTCGTCGAGCGGTGCGTCATAATCGAGCACCACGCCACCGGCGCCAATCGCTTCCGGCAGGCCGCCGCGCCGGGACCCGACGACCGGAATGCCGCTGCAATGGGCCTCGGATGCCACGCGCCCCCAGGCCTCTTCCCATTTGCTGGGCGCCAGCAGGATCTTGGTGCGGCTATAGACCGTCTTCATGTCGCTGGTGCGGCTTTCCAGCCTGACATTGCGCAGCGGCGCGATGGTCCGTTCGATCTGTGCCCGGTGGTCGTCGTCGAGCTTCCAGCTTTCGACGAACAGGAACGGAATTTCGGAGCATTGGCCGGCAATGCGCACCGCGAGTTCGAACCCTTTTTCATTGTAAGGGTTGATCAGCGTAACAAACTCGCCTGTCGTCGGGGTGCTGTAGAGCGCGGGATTGATGGTCGGCGGTATGACCGTCGAATCGATGTCGAATTTTGCCTTGTAGGTGCGCGCCGTGAATTCGGAATTGGCGATATAAAGCGCCGAATGCAGCTCGCGCAGATCCCCGCCCAATTCGTGGAATTCGACGTTCCGCAGATAGACGACCAGCGGCACGCCAAGCGCCTGCAGCGCCTTTCCGATCGGCACCGATTTGTGGCACTGCACGACGGCGACGTCGGGATCGAGCCTTTCGACGGCAAAGCGCGCCGCTTCCCAGGGAAACCACGCCCGCACCACAGGGTAACCGGGATAGCTGTCGATGACGGCGCGCTGCCTCAGAAGCTTCATCTTGGCGCGCGCCTTGTAGCCAAAGACGCCCTGGCCGAACAGCGCGGCAAGCACTGATGCCTCGTGGCCATGTTCAAGCAACTGTTCGGCCAGATGGTGGGTGCTGGATTGGACACCGCCGCTGAACTGGGGAGTGTAACCGTTGCCACCTGCAAAAAGGACTTTCATGGGTCCGGCTCCTTGTCGCATTCTGGGTTTGTTCAAAAGCGGTTTACGAAGGCAGAAGATATCCATCAGTTCCCGCCAGCCTCCCTCGTGTCCCGCTGTCATGGCAACAGGCTTTCCCGCATGATCTCACGCCGCCATCCTGCCGATGCTGTGATATTCGATGCCGTAGCGAGCGATGACCTTGGGGTCGTAGAGATTTCGGCCGTCGAAGATGATCGGCGTGATCAGCGCATCCTTCATCGCGTCGAACGACGGCGCCTGGAAGTTCTTCCACTCGGTTGCGATCATGAGCGCATCGGCGCCACGCAGCGCTGCCTCCTTGGTCCCGCACAAAAGCAGATCCTCGCGCAGTCCGTAGATGGCCTGGCATTCCTGCATCGCCTCGGGATCGTAAGCCTGCACTTTTGCACCGGCCTTCCAGAGCGCTTCCATCAAGACACGCGCCGGCGCCTCGCGCATGTCGTCGGTATTGGGCTTGAAAGCGAGGCCCCACAGCGCAAAGGTCTTGCCCTTCAGATTGCCCTTGAAATAGCGGTTCACCTTGTCGAACAGGACCGACTTCTGTTCGTTGTTGCGTTCCTCGACCGCGCGCAGCAGCTTGGCATCGAATTTGACGCCTTCGGCGGTCTTGATCAGGGCGCGCACGTCCTTGGGGAAGCATGAGCCGCCATAGCCGAGGCCCGGATAGATGAAGTGGTAGCCGATGCGCGGATCGCTGCCGATGCCCTTGCGGACCTCCTCGATGTCGGCGCCGAGTTCCTCGGCCAGATTGGCCATTTCGTTCATAAAACTGATCTTGGTCGCCAGCATGCAATTGGCCGCGTATTTGGTGAACTCGGCGCTGCGCACATCCATCACGATCATCTTTTCGTGGTTGCGGTTGAACGGAGCGTAAAGCTCACGCATCACCGCCTCGGTATCCTCGCTGCCGGTGCCGACGATGATGCGGTCGGGCTTCATGCAGTCGGCCACCGCGGAGCCTTCCTTGAGGAATTCCGGATTGGATGCGACGTCGAAACCCAGATCCTCGCGGCCGCGCGCCTTCAGCGTCGCGGCGATCCTGGCCTTTATCTTCTCGCAGGTGCCGACCGGCACGGTCGACTTACCGACGACGATCTTGGGCGCGTCCATCTCCCGGCCGATGGCCTCGGCAACGGCCAGCACATATTTGAGGTCGGCCGAACCATCCTCGCCCGGAGGCGTGCCGACAGCGATCATCTGGATCTGGCCATGCTTGACGGCGGCCGCGGCATCGGTGGTGAATTTGATGCGGCCGGCCGCATGGTTCTCCTTGACGAGGTTTTCGAGCCCGGGCTCGAAAATCGGGATGAGGCCCTGATTGAGCCGCTCGACCTTTTTCACGTCGATGTCGACGCACACCACCTGGTGTCCGACTTCGGCAAGCACCGCCGCCTGCACCAGACCGACATAGCCAATTCCAAAGACCGTCAAATTCATTTGGTTTCATTCCTGTTCAAGACTTCGGAGCGCTTTCGGTCCGGCCGGTTCAGATTAGTCTTTACTTTATGCTGCATGCCAGCGATTCCGGAAACTGGCATGGCTGGCCTAGCGCCGTGAATGCGACGCGGTCCACTTGCATGGTGAGTTTTCGACCCGGATCCGAAAACGGTCCCATCCAGTTCTTCAGCGTGTCGCTGCCCCAGAGGCTGAAGAATATCTTTTGCGCATGAGTGGGCAGCTTTGCCGGATCAGTGATCGTGTTCACCAGTTGGCCATTGACGTACCAGCGCAGCCGATCCTTTTCCCAGACAAAGGCGTAGTCGTTGAAAGCTTTGTCGGCGCCGCCAGCGACGTCGACAAGCTTCTCGTTCTTGCCCTTGCCGCCTATATAGGCGTTGACCTGCACCCTGGAGGTGTCCTTGGTCAGCACCTCGAAGTCGATTTCGTCATGCGGCTGCTTGTCAGTGGGGCCGATGTAGGTGAAGAAGGCGGCATTGATGCCGGAGCCCGCATCGGTTTTCATCCGCGCCTCATAGGTGCCATAGCCGAAGCGCTGCTTGGTCTGGACCTCGCCGCAGGCAAAGTCGCGATCCTTCAGTTTCCGCTTTTCGAAACCGAGCGTCAGCATGCCGTCGGAAAGCCGGACCTGGCTTTTGGACCAGGTGCAGTTCTGGTGCTTGCCGTTCGTCCAGCCGTCGGCAATGTACCAACGCGCACGATCGAAGCTGGTGAAATCATCGACGAACGATGTCGCAGTCGGGATGTCCTGCGAATGGGAAGGGGTCGGGCCTGCAACCAGGCTGCCGAGTGCGAGCAGCAGAAACGCGCCGCCCGAACATAGCTGCCTCAGGTTCCCTTGCCTGATCGAGCGCGTGAGCGGCCTGCCGCCGGTTGCTCGGGTGGACGTGCTTTTCGGATCCGCGTTCATACCAGACTCATCAAACTCATCTTTGTGCTGCACCCCAACCCAAAGTCTTCAAACCATAACGAAACGAGCTGACCTTGACCTTCTGCCAGTACCTTCCTTGTGCTGCCTCTTAACTTGCCCAGTGACACCAACCTTCTGCCTGTGGGCCCACCCAGGGATGTTGAAGTTCACCCCGTGCCGGCGGCCGGCTTGGCGAAATCAGCCTTGGCGGTCGAGCTACGCTGGGCGCTTTCGTCGAAAATTGCATCCAGCGAATGACGGAGATCCTTCATCAATTCGTTCTGGCGCGCGAGCGCCACGATGCGCCGCTCGTAGTTCAGGATCGACTTCGTCAGCTCGCTGACCTCGGAGGATCTGCTGGAGGAGGCCGCCCCATTTTCCATCGCCTCGACCAGGAAGGCCGCGTTGGTGGCCTTTGTCCGGTAGCGATTCTCAAGGCCGTTTTTCTCCGCCTCGACCTCGGCTGCGATCTGGTCTAGCAGCTTTGCCAGGCGGTCAAGGCGCGAGATGTCGGTCTGCCTGTCTCGAGCCGGATCCCTTGATTTGAAGCCAAATATCGAGGCCATGCGCTTAGTTTCCTGTCATAGCCGGCCTAAGGCTATCCCTGTGCCCGTCCGGGCCAAAAAAGTCTTGTCGCATCGTCCAGCTCCTCTGACAGGGGGACATTTTCGGGCCGTTTCAAACAGCCAATCAAAATTGCTGCACCGCAACATACATGCCATCCCCGAAGCGAGTAGGCAACCACCTAGTGCGGCGAATCGGCAATTCGCATCACTTTGAAGCAGGGTAAGGACCTGTTGACATGATCGGCATGGCGCCGGTTGCGGACCAGCTCAAGGCTCGCCGACCGGGCTGGTTGCGGCCATGAGAAAGCGCAGCGGCGGCACAGGCTGCTTCGAGGCAAAGCCGGCGCGGCGAAACAGCGCATCCAGCTTGTCGGCGGCCACGCCGCGAAGGATGGGGATGAGGTTGGATTGGCTGGCCAGGGCGTAGGCCGCAGCCGATGTCAGCCCCTGCTCGTTCTTCACGTCGAGGAAGTTTCGCAACCGATATTTGTCGCGTACCTGCCGTTCGTGCCTTCTGAGCACGGCCTTAGAGCCTTCCGGCAAACTATCGATCGTCAGCAGCGCCAGATCCGCGTCGGCCAGACGCTTGAGGTCCTGCGTCTTGTGCTGGCCGCTCAGCGAGTCCGCGCGAACGATCGCGCCATAGCCGCAGGACCTGATGACTTTGAAGCGCGCCCCGCAAGCAACCGCGCGCGCGTAGAGTTCATAGTCTTCGCCCAGCCGCAGGTTTTCGTCATAGCGCAGTCCATGTCGGTCAAGAAAAGCGCGGCTGATCACCGGTTTGAGGAAACCCAACTCACCTCTCTGCACGCGGCGACTGGAGATGTTGCCTTCGATGAAACGCTCGAAATCGAGAAATTCCGGATCGGCCGAAAACCGCGGAGCGGTGATTTTCGAGAGGTCGGTCGCCGCATCGTCCCTGATCATCATGATGTTGTCGGCAGCGAAATCCCAATCGGCGCTGGCGAACAACTCGCGAAATCTGCCCTCGAGAAAAAAATCGTCGGCATCCAGAATGCTGATGAACGGCGATTTGGAGCTGGCGATCGCGGCGTTGCGGGCGAAGGAAGGACCACCGTTGACGTCGAACCGGATGACGGAAAGCCTGCCGCTGCCATCGTCGGCCGCCCGAGCGACTTTCGCGGTATCGTCAGTGGAGGCGTCATCGACGACGACGACTTCGGCCACCTCCGGCTCGCGCAATGCCGATGCGATGGCAATCGGAATTGTCCGCGCCGCGTTGCGGGCGGCGATGATCACGCAGACCTGGGGTTCTGTCATCAATTCGCCTCTCGACTGCACAGATAGCTCCGAATTTCTCGCCGCCCCCGGTTTGATGTCCAATGCAGCTCTCGTTTTCTCACTGACTGTCGGCTGTTTGAAAAGAAGCGCCAGCCGGCGCTTATGCTGCAATTGCGAAGCAAAGCATCGTCAAAATCATTCGCGCCGTCCAGTCTTTCCTGACGGTGTCGTAATGGCGCAAATCGATAGGGCGGTGAAATGCCCGCAGATAGACGGACTGCTTCGCAAACCGTCCCTGCTCATCATGGATGGACCGTCAGCGCACTCGAATTGCTGATCACCAGGTCGATCGACAGAGTTTGGGCAAAATTAGAGCTGAGTCAGAGGATCCGAGGCTGAAGGAAAAATCCGGAAGCCCGTTGCCCAGCATGCTGTCGGGCGAGCAGTCCGCCAGCAATCCGGCCGACGCTTTCTGTCGTCAGGTTAGCGCAGGCTTCTCCTGGCACTGAACTTCTCGCCGTCGGCCACTTCGGTCGAACTCAGCGTTCGTTCGGCATCACGAATCTTGTCAGCCGACGTCGGGGAATTTCTGACCACCATGACGAAAACCAGCAGAAAGTAGCCCAACTGGATGACAATGGCACAGGCTATAGCGCGAAAAAGCGTTGTGCCTAGCGAAGCGCCGTCGAGATAAGACCAGGCGACCACGATCGCCAGAGCGAAAATCATGC
>NZ_RZSU01000071.1:0-33238 GCF_003997585.1 Mesorhizobium sp. M5C.F.Cr.IN.023.01.1.1
CTCCCGTCCGGCGATGCGGTCCCACCAGGCCTGGATATCAGGAAACTCGGTCAGCAGCTCCCGCCCTTCGGCGACCTTGACGAAATAGCCGACGATCGGCGCGGCATGCAGCTCGGCGAGCGTCAGTTCCTCGCCCAACAGCCATGGCCCCTCCGCTTTCAGCGATGAGAGCGCCTGTAGTGCCGTTCTCGCCTGCCGAAGTCCGGCGGCGATCAAAGCCTCGTCAGGCACCGTCTTCTCCAGCCGCTCGACAGCGACATCCCAGACCATCGCCCGATAGGCATAGGCGTCGAGCAAGCCGATGATCTGGTTCATGGTTGCGCGCGGCTGAACTTCGACCGGTTGCAACGCCGGGCCATCAAAGGCCTCGTCGACATACCTGGCAATCGCGCTGGTCTCGTAAAGGCGGAACCCGTCATGCTCGAAGGCGGGTATGCGGCCGAACGGGTGATGGTCGAAGTACCAGCCCGGAATGCCGTCCGCCGCAAAGATGTCGACCGGCACAAGTTCGTAGTCGATGCCTTTTTCCTCGAGCACGAGGCGGACGATGCGCACGTAGACGCTGTAGTCCGCCCCGTAGACGACGGGTTTGGCCATGACGCTCACTACAGCGCCGCGCGTCTTTTCAGACGCGCAAAGGACGCTGTAGCACTTTGATTTTGCGCATGATCCTGTCCGAAAATAATTCCGGTTTTCAGGGTCATGCGTCAGGCCATCGCCTTCTGCAGATTCTCGTCGATCTTGTCGAGGAAGCCGGTGGTCGAAAGCCATGGCTGGTCGGGACCGATCAGCAGCGACAGATCCTTGGTCATGAACCCGGCCTCGACGGTCTGGATGCAGACCCTTTCCAGCGTCTCGGCAAAACGCTTCAACTCGGCATTGTCGTCGAGCTTGGCGCGATGGGCGAGGCCGCGCGTCCAGGCGAAGATCGAGGCGATCGAATTGGTCGAGGTTTCCTCGCCCTTCTGATGCTGGCGGTAGTGACGGGTGACGGTGCCATGTGCGGCCTCCGCCTCCACCGTCTTGCCATCCGGCGTCATCAGCACTGAGGTCATCAGGCCGAGCGATCCAAAACCTTGCGCCACCGTGTCCGACTGCACGTCACCATCATAGTTCTTGCAGGCCCAGACATAGCCGCCCGACCATTTCAGGCTGGAGGCGACCATGTCGTCGATCAGCCGGTGCTCGTACCAGATCTTTTTCGCCTTGAATTCGGCTTCGAATTCTGCCTCGTAGACTTCCTGGAAAATGTCCTTGAAGCGGCCGTCATAGGCCTTGAGGATGGTGTTCTTGGTCGACAGGTAGACCGGATAGTTGCGTAGCAGGCCGTAATTCAGCGAGGCGCGGGCGAATTCCCGGATCGACTCATCGAGATTGTACATGGCCATGGCGACGCCGGCGGCCGGCGCATCGAACACCTCATGCTCGATCACCTTGCCGTCCTCGCCGACGAACTTGATCGTCAGCTTGCCCTTACCGGGAAAGCGGAAGTCGGTGGCGCGGTACTGGTCGCCGAAGGCATGACGGCCGACAATGATCGGCTTGGTCCAGCCGGGCACCAGCCGCGGCACGTTCTTCATGATGATAGGCTCGCGAAAGATGGTGCCGCCGAGGATGTTGCGGATGGTGCCGTTCGGCGACTTCCACATTTTCTTCAGCTTGAATTCTTCGACGCGCTGCTCGTCTGGCGTGATCGTCGCGCATTTCACGCCGACGCCGTGTTTCTTGATGGCATTGGCCGCTTCGATGGTCACCTGGTCGTTGGTGGCGTCGCGGTGCTCGACGCCGAGGTCGTAATACTCAAGCTTCAGGTCGAGATAGGGGTGGATCAGCTTGTCCTTGATGAACTGCCAGATGATGCGGGTCATCTCGTCGCCGTCGAGTTCGACGACCGGGTTCGCCACCTTGATCTTCGCCATGGAAAGAATGCCTCATTGTTGGGATCGGAACGGCCTTGCCCGCATGGCTTTCGGCCGGGATGCGCCCGTATATCAAAGCATTTTTGGCCGCGCAAACGGCGATCCGCGCTGGCGGGCGCGACCGTGGCATTTGCCGTTCCTTGCGAAAAGCTTCATTTTCTCGGTGGGATATGGCAGGGGGACGCTGAAATGCCCCAAACAGCAGTTCATTGACAGCCATGCAAGCCAGCAACGACATCCCTCCTGCCGCAGGCCCGGCGATCATCCTGGTCGAGCCGCAGCTCGGCGAGAATATCGGCATGGTCGCGCGCGCCATGGCGAATTTCGGTCTGTCCGAGCTGCGCCTCGTCAATCCGCGCGACGGCTGGCCGAGCGAAAAGGCGCGCGCTGCCGCGAGCCGGGCCGACCACGTGATAGGTGCCGCCAGGGTATTTGACGATTTGGCCTCGGCGGTCGCCGACCTGAACTTCGTCTTCGCTACCACGGCGCGCGCACGCGATAATTTCAAGCCGGTGCGCGGACCGGTCGAGGCGGGCAGGGCGCTGAGGGCGCGCCAGCAAGCCGGACAGCGCACCGGCATCCTGTTCGGCCGCGAGCGGTTCGGGCTCTACAACGACGAGGTTGGCCTGGCCGACGAGATCGTCACCTTCCCGGTCGATCCCGCCTTCTCCTCGCTCAATATCGCCCAGGCGGCCCTGCTGATGTCCTATGAATGGATGAAGTCCGGCCTGGAAGATGAGACGAAAACCAATTTTTCCAGCCCCGATATGATGCCGGCGACCAAGGAACAATTGCACGGCCTGTTCGCGTATCTGGAAGGCGCGCTCGAAGCGCGCGGCTATTTCCGCCCGGCGCCGAAGAAGCCGAAGATGGTCGACAATCTGCGCGCGGTGCTGACGCGCGCCGGCTTCGCCGAGCCGGAACTCAAGGTGCTGCGCGGTATAATATCATCGCTGGACAGGTTTTCGCCGGCCATGCCGCGCGGCGACGGATCGCCGGGCGATGATCCAAGGCGGCTTCCAGCGGCGGCTGCACGCGCCGCGAAGGCGACAGACAAAGACCAAGCTTAAACCCAAAGACTAGGCTTACCACGAGTAACCGAATGTTATTTGGTGTGGTCCATCATTTTAAAATGATGGACCCCCGGATGTGTGACCATCTTCCTGCCGTGATCCCCAGCCTCTCTCGTAATCCCAGCTTTCTCTCGTAATCCCAGCTTTCTCTCGTAATCAATGACAATGACCGATCCTTCAAGCGCCCGCCCGATCCTGCTGTTCGATTCCGGCATCGGCGGCCTTACGGTTTTGCGCGAAGCGCGCGTGCTGATGCCCGACCGCCGCTTCGTCTATGTCGCCGACGACGCGGCTTTCCCCTATGGCGCTTGGGAGGAACCGGCACTTAGGGCACATGTACTGGAGCTGTTCGGCAAGCTGCTCGACCGTTTTTCGCCGGACATTTCGGTCATCGCCTGCAATACCGCCTCGACGCTGGTCATCGATGCGTTGCGTGAGAGATTTCCCGGCCACCCTTTCGTCGGCACGGTGCCGGCGATCAAGCCGGCGGCGGAACGCACGCGCTCCGGGTTGGTTTCGGTGCTGGCGACGCCTGGCACCGTCAAGCGCCAGTATACGCGCGACCTGATCGGCAAATGGGCGCAAAAATGCCATGTCCGCCTGGTTGGCAGCGACAATCTGGCGGGGCTGGCCGAGGTCTACATGCGCGAAGGCTTTGTCGATGAAGAAGCGGTGCGAACCGAGATCGCACCGTGCTTCGTCGAACATGATGAGCTGCGGACCGATATCGTCGTGCTTGCCTGCACCCATTATCCCTTTCTGGCCAACCGCATGCGCAAGACAGCACCTTGGCCGGTCGATTGGCTAGATCCCGCCGAGGCGATCGCACGGCGGGCGCTCTCGTTGCTCGCGGACACCGAGGCCAGCCACCGCGGCGAGGCGTTGCCGGACGGCGCCGACCTTGCTCTCTTCACCTCGAAGCGGGTTGATTTCCCGACTCGCCGCCTGATGCAGGGGTTTGGGCTGGCGATTTCCTGATATCTGGGAACATCACCCGAACCGGTGCGTTTTTCCCTCATTGCAAGACGGGAGAAACGATCATGCCAGCCACTTCAAAAGCCCAGCAGAAAGCCGCAGGAGCGGCATTGTCGGCCAAGCGAGGCGAGACCAAAAAGAGTGAGCTCAAAGGCGCTTCGAAGGGAATGTATAAATCGATGAGCGAAAAGCAGCTCGAGGAATTCGCGGAGACCAAGCGTAAGGGCCTGCCCGAGAAGAAATCAAAGCACTAGCCGCTCGTCCGCATTCGCAGGAGGTCGGGTGCGATTCCATAGTTGGATAGCCGCGGTCCAGCACCGAGCCCGCGTGAATGGTTATTCGCTTGCCATCACCGACGCCAGTCGCGACCTTGACACCAGTTAAATCTCCGTTTAATCAGCCCACCAACACCGGGCCGCAACGCCCGGTGGTTTCTTTATGTGCGCAAGACGTTTGGGAAGCCGCTCTATTCTTCCCTCGGGTCTTGTCAAGAATGACGTGTCCCGTGGGTTTTCCGCCGCGTTGCGTGGGAAAACCCTGTCAGGTCTCGAAAACGGGGGCCAGAGGAGGGCGCGTTTCCTTCACCCGGACCATGAGGTTCCGGGCGTATTGTTTTGAAAGGGAATGCGATGAGCAAGCGCGAATCCGCGAAATACAAGATCGACCGCCGTCTCGGCGAAAACATCTGGGGCCGCCCGAAATCCCCGGTCAACAAGCGCGAATACGGTCCCGGCCAGCACGGCCAGCGCCGCAAGGGCAAGCTTTCCGATTTCGGCCTGCAGCTGCGTGCCAAGCAGAAGCTGAAGGGTCACTACGGCGACGTCTCGGAAAAGCAGTTCCGCAAGGTCTATGAAGAGGCGAACCGCCGCAAGGGCGACACCTCGGAGAACCTGATCGGCCTGCTCGAATCGCGCCTCGACGCGGTCGTCTACCGCGCCAAGTTCGTGCCGACTATTTTTGCTGCTCGCCAGTTCGTCAATCACGGCCACATCAATGTCAACGGCAAGCGCGTCAACATCGGCTCATACCGCTGCAAGCCGGGCGACGTCATCGAAGTGCGCGAAAAGTCGAAACAGCTGGTGATTGTCCTGGAATCGGTAGGTTTGGCCGAGCGCGACGTGCCTGACTACATCGAAGTCGACCACAACAAGATGACAGCGACCTTCGGTCGCATCCCCGGGCTGTCGGATGTTCCTTTCGCCGTGCAGATGGAACCGAACCTGGTCGTCGAATTCTATTCGCGCTGATCGAACGCGCCGTCTGCGACAGCATCGAAGGCCGCCCATCGAGGCGGCCTTTTCTTTGTCCGGTTTTGGTCCGCCCAGCTTTTCTTTGTCAGCCATGCTAGCATCCGCTTGGACGCACAAAGTACGCTCTGGTTCGTTCTATTTTCGCATCATGCTTTTCGAAAATCGATTTCGGTTATCGGGCCGATGCGCTAATCCGGGCAGCAACAAGGATTTTGAGGCCGACGCGCCATGAACATGCTGCCAGACGCCAAAACACTCGAACCGATCGCCGATGCCGCAGGCGGCTTTCATCCGCTGTTTGCCGATGTGCCGTCCTCCGTCGAGTTCAACAAGCTGCGCAAGCGGCTGCTGCGTCTCGCCCGTCAGGCGATCGACGATTTTTCGATGGTGAGGCCCGGCGATCGCTGGCTCGTCGCCTTGTCCGGCGGCAAGGATTCCTACGGTCTGCTCGCTTTGCTGCTCGACCTCAAATGGCGCGGGCTGCTGCCGGTCGACCTGTTGGCTTGCAATCTCGACCAGGGCCAGCCGAATTTTCCGAAACACATTCTGCCCGATTATCTCAACACATACGCCATTCCGCACCGCATCGAATATCAGGACACCTATTCGGTGGTGACCGACAAGCTTCCCCAGGGCAGCACCTATTGTTCGCTGTGCTCGCGGCTCAGGCGCGGCCATCTCTACCGCATCGCGCGGGAGGAGGGCTGCTCGGCTTTGGTGCTCGGCCACCACCGCGAGGACATTCTCGAAACCTTTTTCATGAACCTGTTCCATGGCGGTCGACTCGCAGCCATGCCGCCAAAACTGCTCAACGACGACGGCGACGTCATGGTGCTGCGGCCGCTCGCCTATTGCGCCGAGGCCGATCTCGAAAAATTCGCGGGCGCCATGAAGTTCCCGATCATCCCGTGCGATCTGTGCGGCAGCCAGGACGGCTTGCAGCGCAATGCGATGAAGGCGATGCTCGACGACTTGGAAAAGCGCATGCCCGGCCGCAAGGACACGATGATCCACGCCATGACCAATGTGCGGCCTTCGCATCTGCTCGATCGCAAACTCTTCGATTTCGCCGCCCTCAACGAAACCCTTACACGGCAAGACGTTCCCGATGACATTTGACGATACCGCGATCGACTGGCTTGCCAAGCTTCTGTCCGATGCCGCCACTGCCGAGATCATGCCGCGCTTTCGACGGCTGGATGAGGGCGAGGTCCGCCAGAAGACCTCGGCAGCCGACCTTGTGACGGAGGCCGACGTGAATGCCGAGCGGCTCATCACAGTGAGGCTGCGTGAGCGCTACCCCCAGGCGATGATCGTCGGCGAGGAAGCCTGCTCCGACGACCCGTCGCTGCTCCAGGGTCTCGGCGAAGCCGATCTCGCCTTCGTCATCGATCCGGTCGACGGCACCTTCAATTTCGCCTCCGGCGTGCCGCTGTTCGGCGTCATGCTGGGCGTCGTAGTGAAGGGCGAGACCGTCGCCGGCATCATTCACGATCCCGTCGGCAAGGACTGGCTGATCGGCGCCAAGGGTGCTGGCAGCCACATACGGCATGCGCATGGCACCCTTGAGAAGGTGCATGTCGCCGAGCCTGTGCCGATCTCGGCAATGACCGGCGCGGTTTCCTGGCAATATATGCCTGAGCCGGACCGGTCACGGCTGGCGCGCAACCAGACGAAATGCTTGTCGCAATTCGGTTACCGCTGCGCGGCTCACGAATATCGTCTGCTGGCGAGCGGCCACGCCCACTTCGTCGTCTACAACAAGCTGATGCCGTGGGATCATCTGGCCGGTGTGCTGATCCATGCCGAAGCAGGTGGTTACGCGGCTCGTTTCGATGGCAGCGACTATCTGCCTTCGCATGTCGGAGGTGGCCTTCTTGTCGCGCCGAACAAGGAAAGCTGGCGCGAACTGCGCCGCGAACTCTGGACGGAATAGGCTGGCCGGGGATCATGCACTAGGCGGAGCTGACGCCCAGGTTTCCGCGATGGCGACCATGGCGGCGTTGATCGGTCCGCTCGGGATCGTCGGCAACGCGTCGACGATGAAGACGTTGTCGAAGCCGTCTCCACACATCATCATCCTGCCGGCACGTGCAGGATGGGCGGGGATGCAGACGCCGTAGTCGACCCGGATTTGCGGCTGAATGGGTATTCGCACGACATGGAAAACTTCAAGACCTATCGGGCCGGCATGCAATTCTACGGCTGACCGCCGCCAATGCGGAGACAAAGACCATGCGCTATCTCGAACACGCCGAACCGGTCATCACGCTCACCGCGGGGCCGGTGAATGCTTATCCCGATGTGCTGCGCGGCCTCGGCCGCATCGTGCTCTACGACTACGACCCAGCGTTCCAGCTCTTTTACGAGGGTGTGGTCGACAAGGCGCAGAAGGCAATGCGGCTGTCGAACAGGCCGGTCATTCTCCATGGCGAGCCGGTTCTTGGCCTAGAGGCGGCCGCAGCCTCTCTGATCACGCCCGACGACGTCGTGCTCAACCTTGCCTCCGGTGTCTACGGCAAGGGGTTTGGCTATTGGGCGAAGCGCTATTCGCCGCAACTCCTCGAAATCGAGGTGCCCTACAACGAGGCGATCGACCCGCAGGCGGTTGCGGCAATGCTGGAAGCGCATCCGGAAATCACCATCGTTTCCGTCTGCCACCACGATACGCCGTCGGGCACCATCAACCCGATCGACGCCATCGGCGCGGTGGTTTCGGCGCATGGCGCCCATCTGATCGTCGATGCCGTTTCGTCGTTCGGCGGCATGAAAACGCATCCTGAGGATTGCAAGGCCGACATCTACGTCACCGGCCCGAACAAATGCCTCGGCGCGCCTCCCGGCCTCACGATGATGGGCGTCAGCGAGCGCGCCTGGGCCAAGATGAAGGCAAATCCACTGGCGCCACGCGCGTCGATGCTCAGCATCGTCGACTGGGAGCATGCTTGGTCGAAGGACAAGCCGTTTCCATTCACGCCGTCCGTCGCAGAGATGAACGGGCTCAACGTCGCGCTCGACCTCTACCTCAACGAGGGACCGGCAGCAGTGTGGGCGCGCCACGCGCTGACCGCCAAGGCCATGCGCGCGGGCGTCGCCGCCATGGGTCTGTCTATCTGGGCCGCCAGCGACAATATTGCATCGCCAACCACGACTGCCGTCCGGACGCCAGAAGATATCGATGAGAAGGCGCTTCGCCAGGCGGCGCGCGCCCGCTACGGCGTGGTGTTTTCGTCGGGCCGCGGCGAAACATTGGGCAAGCTGACACGTATCGGCCATATGGGCCCGACCGCCCAGCCGATCTATGCGATCGCGGCGCTGACGGCACTTGGCGGCGCGATGAATGCTTTAGGCCAGGAACTCGCGGTCGGCAAAGGCATCGACGCGGCGCTGGCCATTATCGACGCCGACGCGTGAACCAGAAAGTCACCAGATCACAATTGAGGGAGCGTTTTCATGACTGAACGGCTTGCGGGAAAGACCGCCCTGGTACGCACAAGGCATCGGCAAGGCGATCGTCGCACCGGTTGGCCGCCGATGGCGCGAATGCAGGCGATGAAGGGGAAGGGCCAGCCGGAACAATATCGCCGACGTGGTGTCGTCCCTGGCCTCGGATGATGCGCGCTGGATCACTGGCCAGACGTTGAATGTCGACGCCGGCATGGTGCGTCACTAAAAGCGCATCGCGTCTGAAAGGATTCATACGACAGGCTGATATCGATGGAGGCTTTCGCCAAAAAATTAGCCTACATTACATTTGTCCGCGCGAAACCGGAGACCCGAAATGAAACCTCGGTCCGCAATTGTCGCACTGGCGCTTGCCCTTGCTATGGTTGCCGGGCCGAACGAGGCAAGATCGCAGGAACGCGCATGTCGCAGTCCCGATCCCATCGACACCATAAACGAGATGTTCTCCGCGATCGTCGCCTGTTGGGAGCCGCCGCCCGGAACCGCGGGGATGACCCTGACGCTGCAGTTCTCAATTCGCCGAAACGGCACACTTATCGGCAAGCCTCGCGCCACCTACTCCCGTCTAGGGAATGATGCCACGCTCAACCGGGCCTTCGTGGCTTCCATCCTCGAGGCTCTCGACAAGGCTCTGCCACTGCCCGTTTCGGACAGCATGGGTGGAGCGATCGCAGGGCGTATGCTGTTCCCTCGCTTCACAGCAGCGAGTGGGGATGCATCCTAAAGCGCGTCCGGCAATGTGCATTAAACCGGCGGGTTCTGCGGCTGGAAGAATTTGCCGCGCTCGGCGATCAGCACCATCACCAATGCGCCAAGCGAAACGCTGCAGAATCCGGCGGCCAAGGGCGTCACCGTGCCGTTGAAGGCTTGGCCGATCAGCGTGCCGAGCACGCCGCCGAGGAAGGTCTGCATGAAACCCAGAATGGACGATGCCGTGCCGGCCAGTTGGCCGAGCGGCTCCATGGCGAGCGCGTTGAAATTCGCACCGAGTGCGCCGAACGGGACCATCGCCCAGGCAAAGAAGGTGATGAAAAGCCAGAGCGGCATCTTCATTTGGATGGAAACGATCAGCCAGGCGAGGCTGATGGCCAGAAACAAGAGCAGCGCGCTCTGCGACAGGCGGCGCATGCCGATGCGGCCGACAAGGCGCGAATTCAGATAGTTCGAAAAGGCGAGCACGCCGGCGATCCCTGCAAAAATCACCGGGAACATCTCGCCGACGCCGAAGACGCCGACATAGATCTGCTGCGCCGAGTTGATGAAGCCGAACATTGCGGCGAAGGCAAAAGTGCTGGCGAAGGCATAGCAAAGTGCGATGCGATTGGTCAGTACGATCCGGAAGCCGCCGATGATGGATTCGGCCGTCAGCGGCCTGCGGTATTCGGAACGCAGCGTTTCGGGCAATCGCAGCAGCGCCCACGCCGACACGATCAGGGCCCCTGCCGCCATAGTGATGAAGATCACGTGCCAGGTCGCGAACAGCATGATGAACTGGCCGATGCCGGGGGCCACCACCGGAATTGCCATGAACACCATGAAGATCAATGACATGGCCTCGGCCATGCGCCGGCCGTCGAACGTGTCACGCACGATCGAGACGGCGATGACGCGTGTGGCCGCCGCACCGATGCCTTGCACCACTCTGCACAGGAGGAGGGTGGCGAATGTCGGGGCGATTGCCGCTGCAGCCGCCGCCGCGACATAGATCACCAATCCGACGACGAGCGGAGCACGACGTCCGAAGCGGTCCGAGATCGGCCCGAAGAAGAGCTGTCCGCCGCCAAAGCCCAGGATATAGGCGGCAATCACATATTGGCGGTGGTTTTCATTCTCCACCCCCAGCGAGGCGCCGATTTGCTGCAGCGCCGGCAGCATGATATCGATGGCCAGCGAGTTGAGCGCCATCAATGCCGCGCACAGGGCGATGAATTCCCAGCGCGGAATAGGCAAGGTACCTGCCTGTTGCGGCGCTTGTGCATGCTGATCCACGGCAAAGTCCGATCTTCAAACGAAAAAGCGCCGGCGCACCGGCGCATTCATTCGTCTTGTACCCCGATATCGGGGAGGTAATCAGCTTGGCGAAGTGCCCGACGTGTTCGTCAGGCGGCGCCTTTGACGCTCACGCCCTTTTCGACGAGGAACGTCTGAAGTTCGCCTGCCTGGAACATCTCGCGGATGATGTCGCAGCCGCCAACGAATTCACCCTTAACGTAGAGCTGAGGAATCGTCGGCCAGTTGGAGTACTCCTTGATACCTTGCCGCAGCTCGGCCGAGGTCAGCACGTCCACGCCCTTGTAGTCGGCCCCGATGTAGTCGAGGATCTGCACGACCTGACCGGAAAATCCGCATTGCGGGAACCCGGGCGTGCCCTTCATGAAGAGAACCACGTCGTTTCCCTTCACTTCGCTGTCGATGTAGTCGTTGATACCGCTCATGGAGAATCCTTTCATGCCCGCGAGAGTCGGGCTCGAAACATGCCCTTCAAATAAACCCATAGGTTGCCCGAAACAAGACGTTTGCCGCATCGTCACGCAAATGGCGCAAAGGATGGCCTGATATTGGGCCAAGAGCATCGGCCAGCTATTTTCCTAAGGAAGCGATGAAAAGGCGAGATAGCGCGGCAATCCTGATTGGTGTTCTGCTCGTTGCGCTGGCCTTGATCTGGTGGTTCAGGCCATCGGAGTACCCGCCTGTCACTGTCGGCGGCAAACTGCCCGGGCCATGCCGGGACCTGAATTTCGAGGCGATCCCGTATATCGTCTGCGAGATCGATCTTCGCAGCTACGACGTTGCTGTCTTCCACGCCGGCGCAGACGACAAGGCCTTCGGCTCGCTGGAGAAATTCGACAAGGCGATGTCGGGCGAGGGCAGGCCGGTGTTGCTCGCCATGAACGCCGGCATGTATCATGAGGACCTGAAGCCGGTCGGCCTTCTCGTCGAAAATGGTCGCGAGATGGCGCCGCTCAACCTCGCTAATAGCGAAGGCAATTTCTTCCTGAAACCAAACGGCGTGTTCCTGGTCCGCAAGGACGGCAAGGTGGCGATCATGGAGACGAACGCCTATGCCGCCGCCAAGCCGGATGTGGCGTTCGCCACGCAATCCGGCCCGATGCTGGTGATCGACGGCCGGCTTCATCCTCGCTTCGAGGCGAACGGCACATCGCGTCACATCCGCAATGGCGTCGGCGTGCGTGACGAAAACACGGTCGTGCTGGCGATCTCACGCTCGCAAGTCAGTCTCGGCAGCTTTGCACGCCTGTTCCGTGATGCGCTGCATTGCCGCAACGCGCTTTTCTTCGACGGGGTGGTCTCGGCGCTGTCGAATAGCGAGAGGATGATCGTCGGCGGAAACTATCCGGCAGGGCCGATCATTGCCGTCTCGGCGAAAAAGTGACAAAGGGGACGGGGCGGAATCTCAGTCCGGCACGCTGGTCTGCAAAGCGAGCGCGTGCAGCACGCCGCCCATATTGCCCTTCAGCGCGTCATAGACCATCTGATGCTGCTGAACGCGGCTTTTTCCGCGAAAGCTCTCGGCCACCACCTCGGCCGCGTAGTGATCGCCGTCGCCGGCCAGGTCGCGAATCGTCACCTTGGCATCCGGAATGCCTTCCTTGATCAGCCGTTCGATGTCGTGGGCGTCCATTGCCATGAGAGGATTCCTTGTTCAGGTCGTGATCTCAAAGATATGGTCGAAATGGCGGATGAACCACACCGAAACGGCTCGATCATATCACGGGTCCACGAGCTCATTTTCCATGAAGCGAGGAAACCAGGATTCGTGGGCAGCGGTCAATTCGCCAACAGGGATCGCCCGTGCCTCGCCGAGTTTCAGGTCACTACCGCCGGTCGAGCCGATCCACGGCGCAAAGATGCCGAGCTTGCTTTGCTGTTCGCGAATTGCATCCCATTCGTCGCTCTGCGGATCGATCGACAGCGTCAAGAGGTAGCGGCCTTGATCCTCGCCGAACCAGACCGGGATCGGATCGGTCCCGACCAGGCCGGGGACGGTCGCGCCGATGCCGGAGGCCATCGCCATCTCGGCCAGCGCGACAGCTATGCCGCCATCGGAAACGTCATGCGCAGCGGTAACGACGCCGGAGGCGATCAGGGCTCGTACATGGTCGCCGACGCGCTTTTCATGGTCGAGGTCGACCGGCGGCGGCGGGCCGTCGGTGCGGCCATGAATGTCGCGCATGTAGGCCGACTGCGCGAGATGCGTTCCCCACATGGACGGCGCGCCGACCAGCACGATCATCTGGCCCTCGGCGGCAAAGCCGATACGCGCCATCTTGGACCAGTCGGCGATCAGTCCGACGCCGCCGATGGTCGGCGTCGGCAAGATGCCTCGTCCGTTGGTTTCGTTGTAGAGCGAGACGTTGCCGGAGACGATCGGAAAGCCGAGCGCGCGGCAGGCGTCGCCGATGCCTTTTACGGCGCCGACCAGCTGGCCCATGATCTCTGGCCGTTCCGGGTTGCCGAAATTGAGGTTGTCGGTGGCCGCGAGTGGCAGGGCGCCAGTGGCGGTAAGGTTGCGCCAGCATTCGGCTACCGCCTGCTTGCCACCCTCATAAGGGTCGGCCTCGCAATAGCGCGGCGTCACGTCGGACGAGAAGGCGAGCGCCTTGGTCGGATGGCCGTCGATGCGCACCACGCCGGCATCGCCGCCCGGAAGCTGCAGCGAATTGCCCTGAATCAGCGTGTCGTACTGCTCCCATACCCAGCGGCGCGATGAAAGGTCGGGTCCGCCGAGCAGTTTCAACAAAGCCTCGACGACGTCCGCTTGTGGGGCATCGCTGGCAGCCAGGGGCGCCGGCTTCTTCGGCTCGGCCCAGGGACGGTCATATTCCGGCGCCTGGTCGCCAAGATCCTTGATCGGCAGATTGGCGACCTCGTCGCCCTGGTGCAGCACGCGAAAGCGCAGATCGTCGGTGGTCTTGCCGACAATGGCGAAGTCGAGGCCCCATTTGTGGAAGATCGCCTCGGCCTCCTTTTCCTTTTCGGGGCGCAGCACCATCAGCATGCGCTCCTGGCTCTCCGACAGCATCATTTCATAGGCGCTCATGCGCTCCTCGCGCACCGGCACCTTGTCGAGGTCGAGCTCGATGCCGAGGTCGCCCTTGGCGCCCATCTCGACCGCCGAGCAGGTGAGGCCGGCAGCTCCCATGTCCTGGATGGCGATGACGGCACCGGACGCCATCAGCTCGAGGCAGGCTTCGAGCAGGCATTTTTCGGTGAACGGGTCGCCGACCTGAACGGTGGGCCGCTTCTCGTCGATCTTGTCGTCGAATTCGGCCGAAGCCATGGTCGCGCCGCCGACACCGTCGCGGCCGGTCTTGGCGCCGAGATAGACGACCGGCAGACCGACGCCCTTCGCCTCCGACAGAAAGATCGCATCGGTCTTGGCGAGCCCCGCCGCGAAGGCGTTGACCAGGATATTGCCATTGTAGCGCGCGTCGAAATTGACCTCACCGCCGACCGTCGGCACGCCGAAGGAATTGCCGTAGCCGCCGACGCCGGAAACGACGCCGGCAACGAGGTGTTTGGTCTTGGGATGGTCCGGCGCACCGAAGCGCAGCGCGTTCATCGCCGCGATCGGCCGCGCGCCCATGGTGAAGACATCGCGCAGGATGCCGCCGACGCCGGTCGCCGCCCCCTGATAGGGCTCGATGTAGGAGGGGTGGTTGTGGCTCTCCATCTTGAAGACGACGCAGTCGCCGTCGCCGATGTCGACCACGCCGGCATTCTCACCCGGTCCCTGGATGACCTGCGGTCCGGTGGTCGGCAGCGTGCGCAGCCACTTCTTCGAGGATTTATAGGAACAATGCTCGTTCCACATCGCCGAGAAGATGCCAAGCTCGGTAAAGCTCGGCTCGCGCCCGACCAGGTCGAGGATGCGTTGATACTCGTCGGGCTTCAGCCCGTGCGCGGCAATAAGTTCCGGAGTGATTGGCACGGAATTGGAAATGGTCATGGGCGGCAATTTATATCCTTGGGGTCGAGTCCCCTCTTATCGCAAGCGCGAAGGCCGATACACCCATCAAGCGCCGAAAAACGATGGAAAGCCATAGGGGGCAGCAACTAGCGAAAGATCGCCACTCGACCCGCCGGTTTCAAGCCGGTTCAGGAGAAACTGTCGTATCCGGCGCGGCCCTCGTCGAGAAGCCGCCTTATCACGCCGACACCGCCCGCGATGTCCTCTCGCCGACTCGGCTGCGAAACGCCAAAACGCACGCCGTGGAAAACCTGCTCGGAACGGCCCGCCTTGAACTCGTCCTCATCATCGATGAGCACGCCATGTTCGAGACAGGCATTCTTGAAGGTGCCGGAAAGCCATGGATCAGGCAGGGTGAGCCAGACAAAGGGCACATTGTCCACTGCCTTGAAGTCGAACCCCGCCAGTGTCTCGCGCACGATCGCGACGCGCGCGTTGATCTCGACGATGCTGCGCTTGCGCATCTCACTGGCCTGTCCGGATAGCACCAGCCGGCTACACACTTCCGCCAGCAGGAAGGGCAGGCCACCCGTCAGCATCTTGTGAGCGACCCGGATCCGGTGGCGATAGGCCGGCGGACAGGCGAGCCAGCCGCCGCGAACTCCCGCCGCGACCGATTTCGACAGGCCGCCGGCAACGATGGTCCGTTCGGGAGCATATTCGGCCAAGAGCGGCGTCGGGTCGTCGGTCAGATCGCCATAGAGATCGTCCTCGATCAGGATGACATTGTATTCGCGCGCGACGCGCGCGATGGCCTCACGCCGAGTTGCCGACAGCGTCACCAGTGTGGGGTTCTTGGCCGTCGGCATCAGGAACATCATTTTCGGGTGTTTTTGCGCGCAGACGCGTTCGAAATCTTGGGGATCGATGCCTTCCCCGTCCGACATCACCAGCGCGGTCCGGCGGCCGATCAGGCCGGCGCTGCGTGAAATCTGCGAATAGGTGAGGTGCTCGAAGACGATATAATCGCCAGGCGTGGTGAGCGCGGCAATCGCCGCCATAACCGCGGCATGCGTGCCGAGCGTCGGAACGATGCCATCACGGCTCGGGCGAAACGAATTGCGCGAGAGCCAGTGGCAGCCCGCCTCGAACCAGCGGTCGGGAAAATCCCGCGTATAGCTTGAAATCTCATACGGATGGTCCTGCGCCGTACGCGAGAGCACATCGGCGACAATGTTGCCCTGGCCGATGTCAGGCGCAGCCGTGCTGTCGAAGCGCAGTTTGCCGCGAGGCGCATCAATATAGCGCGTGCCTTCCACGTGCGGGTCGGATGCCAGCAGATCGGTCGTGGTATCATCCGAGCGCTGGCCAAGCACATAGGTTCCGCGCCCGACTTCGCCGCTCACCAGTCCACGCTCGCGCAACAATTGGTAGGCGCGACCGACCGTACCGACCGTCGTGCCGATGTCGTATGCCAGATCGCGCTGCGGCGGCAGTTTTGCTCCCGCACCGATCACGCCGCGGTCAATGTCGGTTTCAATTGAGTCCGCAAGCCGCTGATAGAGAGGGCCGGAGCCGGTGGTAAGGTCGGGAAGCCAATTTGTCATGGTGACAATTTTCTATATTGCACCGAATTGAGAGTCAATACATATGGATTGCGCGACAAAACGGTACAAATCTCGAATTTCGGTAGCAAGAAAATGGATGCAATCGATACAATCCGTTACCCGAGAGCTGAATTGCTCGGAGCCCGCCCGTCAGGCCGGCGGGGCTATGTCCATCGCCTGGTGCGTATGGTCAGGTCACTCGCGAGCCGGTTCGGCAGCCTGCTGGATCGCCGGCGCAGCCGGCTGGCATTGCTGGAGATGACCGACGATCAGCTCAAGGATATCGGCATCTCGCGTTGCGATGCCGATCGTGAGGGTCTGAGGCCGTTCTGGGACTGAAAGATGAATCGAGCTTGCGTCCATCTTTAAGAAGACACGGTTCTCGGGACGCCCTTTTCGTGCCGTGATGGATGCCAGGGCTCCTCATCCGTGAGATTGCGTGGTCGGCAAGCACCGCGACTATGCACAGCGCCAGAAAAAGCCCCGTGATGCCGAGCGCCGAGACGGCGACACTGGCCGCGCCGTTCTTGGCGATATCAAGGAACGGGTAGGGCACTTCGCCTGATATCGGCGCCCGCGCCAGGGCATAGGCCAAATAGGCGACCGGATAGATCATCCACCAGGAGATGTCGCGCCACCGCGTCGAGCCGTCGGCGCCTGCCACAAGCCACCACAGCACGAACAACACCGGCGTCACATAGTGCAGCAGGATGTCGCAGAGCAGGAACAAACCCTGCGGTTGCCAAAGCCGCGCCAGGACCGTGGCATAGACCATGAAGACCAGGGTTATGGCAACCGCTACTCCCGCCCGCACCCGCGCCCCGGCAAAGGCCGGGAACCAAGCGTAGCCACCGGGTGACAGCGGCGAAACATGCACGAGCACCGCGCCGATATTGGTCAGGATGATGAAAAAGCTGAAGTAGAAGACCAGCGAGCCAACAAAACTGCGGCCCGCTTCCATCGACGCCGGAACGGTGATGCAGATTTGCAGGACAAGACCGGCCAGTCCTATGACCAGACCTGATATCTGCAGGAAGCGGGCCATGACGCTAGGCCGCAGCACCGCAGGCCGGATTGCCAGTCTGCCAGCGGGCAATGTCGGAGCCGATGCGCGCGCCGAGCGGTTCGGCCATCAGCGGACCGTAGACGTCGATGCGGCGTGAATTGCCTTGAGCCTGCACGACCAGCAACGGCTTTCCTCCATAGTGCTTGACCGGGACCAGCAGGAAGCGCGGCGTGCCGGTGAACGAATTCAGCTCGTTGGCCATCTGATAGGGCTTGAAGGCAGGATCCTTGCTGGCGATCCAGCATTTGTGGGCGGCGATCGCCACCTGTTCCATGGCAAACAGCGCCGCACTCTTGCCAGAAGGCGCCGGTGCGCTCTTCGGCTTCAATTGGCAGGAGGCGAGCACAAGGCCGGCGGTGGCGACGAGAGCGAGGCGGGCAATCGTCTGTCTCATGGTCAGGCGGCGCCTATTTCAAGTTGGGAAAAGGGATGAGCGCTGAAGGTATCAAGCGGCGACGCCGAGGGCACTTTCGAACAGCGCCCGGCCGTCGCTGCCGCCATGCGCTGCTTCGATCAGGTTCTCGGGATGCGGCATCAGGCCGAGCACATTGCCCTGGCCGTTGATGATGCCGGCAATGTCGTTGATCGAGCCGTTGGGGTTGGTGCCTTCGGCATAGCGGAACACGACCTGCCCTTCGCCTTCGAGCCTGCGAAGCGTCTCGGCGTCAGCAAAGTAATTGCCGTCGTGATGCGCCACCGGCGAGCGGATGATCTGACCCGGCTGATAGCGGCGGGTGAACATCGTGTTGGCGTTGGCGATCTGCAGCTTGACCTGCCGGCAGACGAATTTAAGCGAGGTGTTGCGCATCAAGGCGCCCGGCAGCAGGCCGGCCTCTACCAGGATCTGGAAGCCGTTGCAGACGCCGATGACCATGACCCCCTTGGCCGCCTTTTCGGCGACCGCCCGCATGACAGGCATGCGCGCAGCAATGGCGCCGCAGCGCAGATAGTCGCCGAAGGAGAAGCCACCCGGAATGGTGATCAGGTCGACATCGGGGATTTCGGTGTCGGTCTGCCACACCGTGACCGGCGGCGTTCCCGAAATCTTGGTCAGCGCCGCGATCATGTCGCGGTCGCGGTTGAGGCCAGGCAGGAGGACGACGGCTGATTTCACCTCAGGCGATCTCCACTGCGTAATTCTCGATGACCGTATTCGCCAGAAGCTTGTCGCACATTGCCTTGAGATCAGCCTCGGCCTTGACCTTGTCGCTCTCGGAGAGCTCGAGGTCGAAGACCTTGCCCTGCCGCACCTGGCCGACGCCGTCAAAGCCCATCCCGGACAGCGCATGCTCGATCGCCTTGCCTTGCGGGTCGAGCACGCCATTCTTGAGGGTTACGGTAATGCGGGCCTTGATCACGCTGGACATGCTCCTGTTCGAAGTGTTGAGCGGCAAAGAATCTCAGTGCGGCTTCCCCTTGACGCCATCGGTCGAGGCGACGAGCACTGGTCCGGCGGGACGCGGCGGCTCGTTTTCGTTCATGATGCCGAGGCGGCGGGCGACTTCCTGATAGGCTTCGACCAGCCCGCCCATGTCGCGGCGGAAACGGTCCTTGTCGAGCTTGTCCTGGGTCGCCACGTCCCACAGACGGCAGGAGTCCGGCGAGATCTCGTCGGCAACGACGATGCGCATCATGTCGCCCTCGAACAGGCGGCCGCACTCGATCTTGAAGTCGACGAGCTGGATGCCGACGCCCATGAACAAGCCGGAGAGGAAATCGTTGACACGGATGGCCAGCGCCATGACGTCGTCGATCTCCTGCGGGCTTGCCCAGCCGAAAGCGGTGATGTGCTCTTCAGACACCATCGGGTCGTCGAGCGCGTCGGCCTTGTAATAGAATTCGATGATCGAGCGCGGCAGCACGGTGCCTTCCTCGATGCCAAGACGCTTGGCCAGCGAACCGGCGGCGACATTGCGCACCACCACTTCGAGCGGGATGATCTCGACTTCCTTGATCAGCTGCTCGCGCATGTTGAGCCGGCGGATGAAGTGAGTCGGAATGCCCATCCGGTTGAGATGGTTGAAGATGTGCTCGGAAATGCGGTTGTTGAGCACGCCCTTGCCATCGACGATTTCGTGCTTCTTCTTGTTGAAAGCGGTCGCGTCGTCCTTGAAGAACTGGATCAGTGTTCCCGGCTCAGGGCCCTCATAGAGGATCTTGGCCTTGCCTTCATAAATGCGGCGGCGATTTTTCATCTGATCTTTTCTCTGGATTTCCGGGCAGGCGGCAAGCGGCCAGTCCTGTCCGTCTGCCTAAATTAGTGCGGCAACGGTAGGGGTTCAATGCCGGTGTCTATCCCAATCGCACTGTTTGCTCAATCGGCAAATCCTTTGAATCAACCGCTTTCGGGAATGAAATGCCGCAGCGCAACAAGTGACATACCATATTGACCGGCCCGCGGGCTTTTGGTTTGTGCTGCGGCAATACACATATTCCAACTGCCAACGAATCGGATTTGACCGGAGGGATGCCATGAGCAGCATGAAAGATCGCGAGGAGGGCTTCGAGCGCAAGTTCGCAATCGACGAGGAACTCCGGTTCAAAGCCGCGGCCCGCCGCAACAAGGCGCTCGGCCTGTGGGCCGCCGAAAAGCTCGGCAAGGACGGGGCCGACGCCGAAGCCTATGCCAAGCAGGTGGTCCTCGCCGACATTGAGGAAGCCGGCGATCACGACGTGTTCCGCAAGATACGAAAGGATTTCGACGAGGCCGGGGTCGTCCAGTCGGACCATCAGATTCGCCGCACCATGGACGATCTGATGGCGCAGGCGATCGAGCAGATCAAGAACACCTGATCCTTGCTCTGAGCCAATCGATACGCTGGACCAATCGACCGCCCGGTCTCTCCGGGCGGTTTTTCTTTGCCTTTGCAGCTGTTTCCGGCTGAACTGCGAAGAAACCCGAAGAAAGCCAACGAGGAAAACGCTTGATGTCCCTGAAGTCACGCCTGGCGGCGGATGAAGCGCTGATCACCGCATGGTCCGGCGTGCCTGATGCCCTGACGGTCGAGATTCTTGCCAGACAGGGTTTCGATGCCGTCACGCTCGATATGCAGCATGGCGGACATCACGAGGACAGCGTGCTGCGCGCCCTTGGGCCGGTGCTGGCCGCCAACAAACCGGCGCTGGTGCGCATTCCGGTCGGCCGCTTCGACATGGCCAGCCGCGCGCTCGATTTCGGCGCCGAGGCGGTGATTGCGCCGATGGTGAATTCGGTGGCGGACGCACGGCTGTTTGCCGCCGCCATGAAGTACCCGCCACTCGGCGAGCGCTCCTGGGGCCCGACTTATGCCTTTCCGCGTCATGGCAAGGGCGGCTATGCCGACTGGCTGCGCGACAGCAACGAGCGCACCATGGCCTTCGCCATGGTCGAAACGCGAGCCGCCCTCGATGCGCTCGACGGCATCCTCGACACGCCGGGTATCGATGGAATCTTCCTCGGCCCCTCGGACTTCTCGATTGCCTGGTCGAACGGCGCCGCCGTCAACTCGACGCTCGAAAGCATGATGGAAACCGTTGCCTCGATCGCCGAGCGGACACGCAAGGCCGGCAAGCATGCCGCAATCTACGTCGTCGAGCCGGCCATCGCCGGCCGTGTGGTGTCAATGGGCTACCGGCTGCTGGCGATGGGCTCCGAGCACGCGCTGATCGGTCTGGGGGCAAAAACCCTGCTGAAGAGCGTGAGGGACTCGATCGGATCCTAAAGACCCGTCAGGAACTTGGCAAACGTCATCGATCCTTCGGGCCACGGCCCGAAGCCGGAATCGGCGTTGAGATGGCCAGCCTCGCCGGCGTCGATGAATAGCGAGCCCCAGGCGCCGGCAATGTCCTCGGCCACCTCAAACGTGCAGAACGGGTCGTTGCGGCTGGCGATCACCATGGAGGGAAATGCCAACGGCTCGCGCGGATAGGGACCGAAGGTCATCAGGTGCCTGGGTTTTATCTTGGGATTGGCGACGTCCGGCGGCGCCACGAAGAAGGCTCCGGCGACCGGACGCTGGAACTGCGGCATTGCCTGGACTACGGCGGCGACGCCCAGCGAATGCGCGACGATAACGACCGGCCGTTCGGCCTCGTTGACCGCCTTCGCCACGCTCGCCGTCCAATCCTCGCGCACAGGCTTCGACCATTCCGCCTGCTCGACGCGCCGCGCCGTCGACAATTTCGATTGCCAGCGGCTCTGCCAATGGTCGGGGCCGGAATTGGTGTAGCCCGGCACGATGAGAATGTCTGCATCCCTGACTTTCATGGCGCGCATGTAGCGAGCGACGCGGTTTCGTGCAACCGCGATTATCGGTGCGATTGCCCACAATAGTGAACACCATGTTCGCTTCTTGCCGCCTTGTGTGAACGATCGCGATCGACGATCTGTCGTCAGGAAAAGAAACAGCCGTGTAAGGGGAAACCAGGATTTTGGGACTGACACGACGTACAATGATCGGAGGCACAGGGGTCCTGGCTTTGGGGATCTCGTCGAAGGCTGCCAAACGGAGATTTTGATGAGCGAACTGCCTTTTGCTGCCACGACCCCGGTCAGCGTTGCCCGCGTTGGGTTGCGGGCGCGTGATGCCGAAAATCTCGCCACTTATTATCGCAATGTCGTCGGTCTGCGGGAACTGAGCCGCGCCGGCGGCACGATTACGTTGGGCGCCGCCAATCGTCCGCTGCTCGTCATCGAGCCGGATGCGGCTGCCAAGCCCGACGATCCGCGCAGCGCCGGCCTCTTCCATACCGCTTTCCTGCTGCCCAGCCGCGCCGATCTCGGCCGCTGGATCAAACATGCCACCGCCAACAAGATCGGCATCGACGGTGCTTCCGACCATCTCGTCAGCGAGGCGCTTTACCTGACCGACCCCGAAGGCAACGGCATCGAGATCTATGCCGACCGCCGGCCGCAGGACTGGAAGTGGAATGGCGACAAGGTGGCGATGGCGACCGAACGGATGAATATCCCCTCCGTCGTCGCCGAAGTGCCGGCCGGCGATGCCGGCTGGCAAGGGATGCCGGACAACAGCATCATCGGCCACGTCCACCTGCGCGTCGGTCGGCCGGAAGACGCCGAGGCCTGGTGGCACCAGGAGTTCGGCTTCGATACTGTGGCGAGATATGGTGGCTCGGCGGTGTTCCTGTCGTCGGGCGGCTATCATCACCACATCGGCGCCAATGCGTGGCAGAGCGCCGGCGCCGGCCGTCGCGATCCGTCCCGGTCCGGCCTAGCCTGGGTCGAAATGCGCTCCGACGATGTGACCGCTGCAACGACCCGCGAGGATCCATGGGGAACGGTGATCAGGACCGTTCCCGGCAAGGCCTGAGCGTTTCGGAAGCCAGTTAGAGGCGAGCCTTTTCCAACAAGCGGCCAAGCATGAGCAGGCCCGCCGGCCAAAGGCCGAGGCGGGTCTCGTTTCCCATATGGCCGAGATCGCCGGCATCGGCGAGGTCTGCGCCCCAGGCAGCGGCGAAGGCCGTCGCCTGGTCGAAGGTGACACGCGGATCGGTGCGGCTGGCCACCACCAGGGTCGGAAATGGCAAGCGTTTCAGCGGCATTGGCGCAAAGGGACGAACAAGGTCGAAGGAAGGACCAGGGTCCTCGACATTGGTTGCGGCAACCAGCAACGCGCCCGCAACCTTGTTGAGTTGGCTTTCGCTGGCGCCGGCCGCCCACTTCACCGCCGTCGCCACCGCCAGTGAGTGCGCAAGCAGCACCACGCGCCGAGGTGCCGCGGCAATCGCGGCGTCCACCCGTCCAATCCAGTCCTCAGGGGTCGGCCTGTCCCATTCGGCCTGCAGCACGCGGCTCGAATTGGGAAACGCCCGGCACCAATGCGACATCCAGTGATCCGGCCCGGAATTGCCGCGCCCGGGCAGGGCGAGAAAATCGAATTCTCCGGCCGCCGAAATCATCACGCTTCTCCGAACACGCGCCTGAAAATCGTGTCGACATGCTTGGTATGATAGCCGAGGTCGAATTTTTCACGAATCTCGGCCTCGGGCAAAGCTGCGGTGACCTCTTTGTCAGCCAAAAGTTCCTCAAGGAAATCAGCGCCTTGCTCCCACACTTTCATGGCGTTTCTCTGCACCAGCCGGTAGGCGTCCTCACGGCTGACCCCGGCCTGGGTCAGCGCCAGTAGCACACGCTGCGAATGCACGAGGCCGCGGAACTTGTTCATGTTCGTCAGCATGTTGTCGGGATAGACGAGCAATCTGTCGATGACACTGGTCAGCCGCGACAGCGCAAAATCGAGCGTGACGGTCGCATCCGGGCCGATCATGCGCTCGACCGACGAATGCGAGATATCGCGCTCGTGCCAGAGCGCCACGTTCTCCATCGCCGGTTGCGCGAAGGAACGCACCATGCGCGCAAGCCCGGTGAGGTTTTCGGTAAGCACTGGGTTACGCTTGTGCGGCATCGCCGACGAGCCTTTCTGTCCGGGCGAAAAATACTCTTCCGCCTCCAGCACCTCGGTGCGCTGCAGATGGCGGATCTCGATCGCCAGCCGTTCGATCGACGATGCGATGACACCGAGTGTCGCGAAGAACATCGCGTGGCGGTCGCGCGGGATCACCTGCGTCGATACCGGCTCCGGCTTCAATCCGAGTTTCTTCGCCACATGCTCTTCGACATAGGGATCGATGTTGGCGAAAGTGCCGACAGCACCTGATATGGCGCACGTCGCAATATCCTCACGCGCGTGCACCAGCCGCTCGCGGCAGCGCGAGAATTCGGCATAGGCCTGCGCCAGCTTGACGCCGAAGGTGGTCGGCTCGGCGTGGATGCCGTGGCTGCGGCCGATGGTGATTGTGTCCTTGTGTTCGAAAGCGCGGCGCTTGAGCGCCGCAAGCAGGCCGTCGACGTCGGCCAGAAGGATTTCGCTGGCGCGGGTGAGCTGCACGGCAAAGCAGGTGTCGAGGACGTCCGAGGAGGTCATGCCCTGATGGATGAAGCGGGCATCCGGCCCGACGAATTCACTAAGATGGGTGAGGAAGGCGATGACGTCGTGCTTGGTGACACGCTCGATCTCGTCGATGGCCTCGACGTCGAACTTCGCGGCCCCGCCCTTTTCCCAGATGGTTCTGGCGGCCTCCTTAGGGATCACGCCGAGCTCGGCCAGTGCATCGCAAGCGTAGGCCTCAATCTCGAACCAGATGCGGAATCGGGTTTCGGGCGACCAGATGGCCACCATTTCGGGCCGGGAGTAGCGAGGGATCATCCATCAGTCCTGACTTGCGAGGGCGTTCGCCCGCGTCCTAACAGAGGCAGACAAAATCCTCAACGCTGCTGCCGCGCAAACCAGATGCTGGCGAGAGCCAGCGCGATGAAACCGAGCGGAAAATAAAGCCGGATGCCCAGAACGATGAATTGATAGAACGCCGTCGCCATTGTGTGCACGAACTGGATGGACCAGGCGATGGTCAGTGCAGGTTCATGCCACTGGGCATAGTAGGAACGGTATTGCAGCGCAAAGAGCCCACCGGTGAAGCCGATCGTGGCGGCAAGAAGGCAGACAAACGCGGCCGCCAAGGCAACTTGCCAATGCCGTCCGAGGGAGACGAGCCGCGCCAGGAACAGGCCAACCGGAAAGGCGAGCGCACCGCCGGCCGCATAGAGCAGCGAGACGAAGCGGATCTTTGCCGGGGTCTCCCAGTCGTCCAACAGCAGATTGACAAGCGCGCTGGCGCCCATCGCTGCGGCCCACAGCAGGGCGCCGCATACCGCGACGCCCGGCGATAGCAAGGCGTTGCGGATACGATCCAGGCGGTTGTGTAAGGCGGGGAGCGGCGTCACAGCCGACCGGTCACCGCGATCCAGCGATAGTCCGGCCCTTCGAAGCCGTACTGGCGCACCGAGATCAGCACGGCATAGGCGCTGAGGCTTTGCATGGAAAATGTCTGCACCGCGCCGATCCGATAGCCGTTCGGGCAGCCTCTGCTTTTGGGGATCGACTTGTCCTCGTGCAGAAGCTCAGTCTCGCCGCCGTCTTTCGCCTCGATGCGCAGCAGGCGAAAGCCGTTGATCTCGCCAAGGCTCTGGCAGACTTCGGGATCGTTCATACCGATCTCGTCGAGCCGGAACTCGAGCGGATCGTCGACCGGCGAAAAGATCGGACGCGGGTTGACTACCATGCGGAACGGATCGGCCGAAAGTTCGGTCACCGGGTTGAAGCCGGCGGTGATGCCGCGATTCGCGGTTAATTCCGCCTGCTTGATAATGGCTTCGCCTTTCTGCCGGGCTGCAAGGCGCGCTGCGTCAAGCGTTGCGTTCTCGTCGTCAAGCCGCACCCTGATCGGTGTGCCCTTGAGAAAACTGTCGTCGGCCGTGTTGATGTAATAGCGATTGGCATATGGAAATCCCGATCCGTCCTGGACGCCAAACTCCTCGAAGGCGAAGGCGCCGCCATCCCTGGTGAAGCCAAGGATTTCAAGCTCGGCGACATCGCCGGCATGCGCGTCGAGCGAAGTTGCAAACTGGGCGAGGAGGGAAACGGCAAACAGGACAAGGATCTGCATAGGATTTCCGTTTGAGCAGCCAGCGTTGTTTCGATCACTATCACGACGTCGTCAAAACGTCGTGCCTCTGAGACACAAGCCGATGCATCCAATCGCGTTCTCATTTGTTTATGTCGGCAGCTTCAAATGGAGAACCCACAATGACCGATGCAGCCAGCATTCGCGAACATATGGAAGTGATCGGCGCCGACGGCGTCCATGTCGGCACCGTTGACAAAGTTGAGGGACAACGAATCAAGCTGACCAAGCGCGACAGCGGCGAGGGCGCTCACAGGGGGCATCACCACTATATTCCGCTCAGCCTAGTAGCCGAAGTCGAGGGCCAGAAAGTGCGGCTGTCGGCAAATTCGGATGTTGCGGTCACATTCGAGGAAGAAAAATCCGACCCCACCTGATCACGACATTTGATTATTACGGTCCATTTGATTACGGCATTCAGCGCGACGACCAGACCGGAAACAGGTCGCCGTCGGCTGGCGTCGCGGCAAAGACGCCACGGCTGATGGCGCGCGCCATGGTGGCGCCGGCCGCGGCGTAAAGCTCGATGGCGTCGTTGGGCGCGAGCTCGATGCCGCTCTTGCCGGTCGCCAGCGCGAAAACCAGATCCCCGTCGGCCGGCGTGTGTGTCGGCCAAATGGCGCGCACGAAGCCGTCATGCGCTGACATCGCCAGGCGTTTGGCGGCGGCCTTGGTGAGGACGGCGTCCGTGGCGATTACGGCGATGGTCGTGTTGCCGCCGACCTCCGTCCGTTTCCCGATATGCTTGTCGCGAAACTTCAGCAGGATCGTTTTCGCGTCCTCCGGCATAGGCGAGGGATAACCAAGCCCGCCGAACTCGCCGCCGATCTCGAAGGGCGCCGCCCAGAAGTGGCGGGTTTGGGCGATCGTCACCGAGCCGGTCGGATTGACTGCGGCGAGCGCACCGATGGTGACGCCGATGTCGAGCACCGTCGAGGCCGAGCCGAGGCCGCCCTTGAGGCCGGAACTCAACGCACCGGTGCCCGCGCCGACCGTGCCCAGCGCAAAGTCGAGGCCGACAGCCTGTGCCGCCTCATAGCCGAGATCGCGGTAGGGCGGATAGCGGCCCCAATCCTTGTCGCCGCCATTGCGCAGGTCGAACAGGATCGCCGCCGGCACGATCGGCACGCGAAAGCCGCCGACCTCGACACCGATGCCCCTTTCACGCAGTGCCGCCTGTACGCCGGAGGCGGCGTCGAGACCGAAGGCCGAACCACCGGAAAGCACCACAGCATGGATCGCCTCGATCGAATTGTGCGGCTCGAGCAGGTCGGTCTCGCGGGTGCCCGGCGCACCGCCCAGGATCTGGACACCGGCCACCGCAGGTACGTCGCAGACGATGGTGGTCACCCCGGACCTCAGCCTCACATCGGAAGCGTTGCCGACGCGCAGGCCAGCGACATCGGTGATGAGATTGCGCGGCCCTGTGCGAAACATTATTTGGTCTCCGCCGGCGCGAAATTTGCGCCGTTGAAACGGAAGACCCGATAGAGGTTTTCGGTCAAGTCGCCCTTGCCGTCAAAGCGGATCGGTCCGATCGCGGTGCTGAAGTCGCGCGCGGTGAGCGCATCGGCCAATGGCTTGCCGGAGGTTTCCGCCAGGGCCGTCGCCGCCTCGGCGATCTCGACCGCCGCATAGGCCGGCAGCATGTAACCCTCCGGCACGATCTTTTGCGCGGCAAAGCTGTCGAGCACCTTGGGGGCGGCGACATCATCCCATTCGGGCGGTGCGATCATCAGCGTGCCCGTGGCATAAGGCACGTCGCCGGGCGGGGTGCGCAGCGCTTCGCCGCCGGCAAAGGTGATGCCGGCATCGAGCTGGCCGGCGTCGCGGCCCATGATGGCGATGTCGTCGCCGTCGCCGCCAGCGAAGACATGCGTTGCGCCGGCTTTCCTCAGCCGCCCGACCAGCCCGATCTGGTTGTCGAGCTGAGGCCGGAATGTGTCGACGAACACCGGTTTCAGCGCCGCCTGATCGGCTGCCGCTCGAAGCGTCTCAGCGATTTCGCGGCCGTAAATCGTACCGTCGTCGACGATGGCGAACAGTTCGTTCTGCCATCGGCGGATCAGATTGGAGGCGACGGCGTTGCGCTCGTCATCGCCGCGCGGCCCAAGCCGAAAGATCGGCCAGCCGGTCTTGGCGCGCCGGTCGGTCAGACTTTCGGTGCGCACGCCGACGGTGATGACCGGGATGTTGGCGTCCTTCAGGATCGGCAGTGCTGCCTCGATCGCCTCCGTGCAGAGGAAGCCGACGACCGCGCCGACTTTCGCCGCAACGAACTCCCTCGCCGCGGCAGCCCCACCATCGGCCGTACAGGCGTCATCGACAACCTTGAGCTGGGCACCGTTCGCCTCCGCCGCCAGGCCAGCACCAGCCTCGATCTGCCTGCCGAGGATCGCCGAGGCCCCCGACAGTGGTGCTGCGACACCGACCAACAGCGTCTCAGCGTTCGCATCGCCGGCGAGAGACAGCCAGGCCAGCACCGCTATTGTCGTTGTCGTGCCTATTGTCCGGGGTCGCATGCGTGCGAAGAATTCCTCCGCGCCGGTCGCGTGTTGCCGGCGCCACTTCCTGCCAAGACCTAAAGGCTGGTCAGCTTTCACGCAACACGCGAAATTCAGGATGCATGTCAACCACTTCGCTTGTGGCATGCAATATGCCGCCATATATAACGGTGGGTTCACCTCGCTTCAAACCAATGGAAATCGCCGGTGCTGAAGAAGAACGACATAGGGCCGCAGGCCTATCGCGACGCGATGAGCCATTTTGCCGGTCACGTCCATGTGGTTACCACCGATGGCCCCGCCGGCAGGCGCGGTGCGACCGTGATTGCAGCGTGTTCGGTCTCGGACACGCCGCCGACCATTCTGATTTGTCTCAATCGCGAGAATCCCAAGAACGAGCCGTTCGTGAAGAACGGCAAGTTCGCCTTGAACACGCTGGCTTCGGACCAGGAGGCGCTGTCGGTCGGCTTTTCCGGTCTCACCGGCCTGCCTGTCGAGGAACGTTTCGCGCTGGGCGATTGGGACGTGATCTCGACCGGTGCGCCGACGCTGAAGGGCGCGCTCGCCGTGTTCGACTGTGAACTGATCGACACCAAGGATCTGGCCACCCACCGTGTGCTTTTTGGCAAGGTGACAGGCCTGCGCACCGGCGATAATTTGCGGCCGCTGATCTATCACGACCGCGGCTATCACGCTCTGTAGAGGCTCTGGATGGCTGCACCCACGGAGAGAGAATGACCGAGTTGAAATCGCGCCCCGCGCCGGCGACGATCGACGAGACGCTCGATCTGCTGACCGGCGCGGACTATGTGGCGGACCGGTCTTTGGCGACCGTGCTGTTCTTATCGCTGCGCATGAGGCGGCCGCTGTTTCTCGAGGGCGAGGCCGGCGTCGGCAAGACCGAGATCGCCAAGGTGCTGTCGCAAGCGCTTGGCCGTCGGCTGATCCGCCTGCAATGCTATGAAGGCCTCGACGTCTCCTCCGCCGTCTACGAGTGGAATTACGCCGCGCAGATGATCGAGATCCGCATGGAGGAGGCGGCCGGCAAGGTCGACCGCTCCGACATGGAGCGTAACGTTTTTTCCGAAAAGTACCTGATCCGCCGCCCGGTGCTCGACGCGCTGACCGGCAAGGCGGGCGGCGCCCCGGTCTTCCTGATCGACGAGCTAGACCGCACTGACGAGGCCTTCGAGGCATTCCTGCTCGAAATCCTCTCCGACTTCCAGGTGACTGTTCCCGAACTCGGCACGATCAAGGCCGAGGAGCCGCCGATCGTCATCATCACCACCAACCGCACCCGCGAGATTCACGACGCGCTGAAGCGGCGCTGCCTCTATCACTGGGTCGATTATCCGAATGCCGAGCGCGAACTGGAGATCGTGCGTAGGAAAGTACCGCAGGCCAACAGCCGGCTGTCGGCAGAGGTGGTTTCGTTCATCCAGAAGCTGCGCCAGATCGAGCTGTTCAAGGTGCCGGGGGTTGCCGAGACCATCGACTGGGCCGGCGCGCTGACCGAACTCGACAAGGTGGCGCTCGATCCGGAAACCGTTTCCGACACGATCGGCGTGCTGTTGAAATACCAGGACGATATTGCCCGTATTGAACAGGGCGAGGGCCGGCGCATCCTCAACGAGGTGAAGGCCGAGCTTTCGGCGGCGGAGTAGGCGATGGCAACGCCGCGTCGCGAACCGAAAGAGGCCACGCCGGAAGGGCGGATCGCCGACAACATCGTCTATTTCGCCCGCACCTTGCGCAAGGCCGGCATGCGGGTCGGCCCGGCCTCGGTCAAGGATGCGATCGAGGCGGTGCTGGCCGCCGGTTTCGGCTCTCGCGACGATTTCTACTGGACGCTGCACGCTGTCCTCGTCTCGCGGCACGAGGACCACCCAACCTTTGACGAGACGTTCCGGCTGTTCTGGAAATCGCACGAGCTGATCGAAAAGATGCTGGCGATGTTTTCGCCGGTGGCGCCTGATCTCAGAGAGAAGCAGAAGCCGCGCGCTGCGGAAAACCGCGTCAGCCAGGCAATGTTCGAGGGCCACCAGAAGAACCAGCCGGCGCAGGAAATCCCCGAGATCGAGGTCGACGCCCGCTTCACATTTTCCGGCAACGAGGTGCTGAGGGGCAAGGACTTTGCCCAGATGAACGCCGCCGAAATGGCCGACGCCAAGAAGGCGATTACCGCGTTGCGGCTGCCCTTAGACATGGTCAGGACACGGCGTTTCAAATCCGACGCGCATGGCCGACGCATCGATCCACGCGCCATGATGCGCTCGGCCGCGCGGACGGGCGGCGAACTGATCCTGCCAAGATTCCGGTCATCGCGCGAGGTTCACCCGCCGCTGGTCGTGCTTGCCGATATTTCCGGTTCGATGAGCCAGTACACGCGCATCTTTCTGCATTTCCTGCATGCGCTGACCGAAAAGCGCCGACGCGTGCATGCCTTTGTCTTCGGCACCAGGCTGACAAATCTGACGCGGCAGATGCGCCATCGCGATCCTGACGCAGCACTCGCCGATTGCTCGGCTGCGGTGATGGACTGGTCGGGCGGCACCCGCATCGGCGATACGCTGGCCGAATTCAACCGACTGTGGTCGCGGCGCGTGCTGGGCCAGGGCGCGGTAGTGCTGCTGATTACCGACGGGCTGGAGCGCGACGACATCGCCGGCCTGTCGGAGGAAATGGAGCGCCTGCACAAATCCTGCCGGCGGTTGATCTGGCTGAACCCGCTGCTGCGCTTCGACGGTTTCGAGGCCCGTGCCCGCGGTGTCAAGGCGATGCTGCCGCATGTCGACGAGTTCCGCTCGGTACACAATCTCGATGCGCTCGCTGATCTCTGCCAGTCGCTGGACAAGAATTCGGCGCGCTTGGTCGACCCACGCAGATGGATTGAAGGTGGCGCGAGAAGCGCTGCATAGCCATATGTTTTCTCCGGGAGAAACGGTGATGGAAAACAGTATCTATCTCGATGAGGCGCGCGATCCGCTGATCATCGCCGAAGGCTGGATGAAGGACGGCAAGGATGTCGCCATTGCCACCGTGGTCGAGACGTGGGGCTCGGCACCGCGTCCGGTCGGCAGCCATCTTGTCATCGACGCGGAAGGCAATTTCCACGGCTCCGTCTCTGGCGGCTGCGTCGAAGGCGCGGTCGTCACCGAGGCAATCGATGTCATCGACAGCGGCAAGGCAAAGATGCTGGAGTTCGGGGTCGCCGATGAGACCGCCTGGCAGGTTGGCTTGTCCTGCGGAGGCCGCATCAAAGTCTATGTCGAGCGGTTGGGTTAGAAGCATGATCCCGCAAAGTGGGAACCGGTTTGCGGACAAGAATCATGCTTAAACAAGAGATATTTCGATGGATCCTTATGCGCTGAAGACGCTGAACGCCGAACGCCGCGCCCGCCGCGCGGCGATCCTGGTCACCGATCTCGGCGACGGCCGCGACCGCATCGTGCGCGAGGGCGACCAGGTCGCCGGCGATCTGGGCGCTGCGATCGCCAAGGCGTTTCGATCGGGCAGCTCCGGGTCGGTCGAGGCGGAGGGGCGATCTTTCTTCCTCAACGCCTATCTGCCGCAGCCGCGCCTGTTGGTGATCGGCGCCGTTCATATCAGCCAGGCACTGGCGCCGATGGCCAAGATCGCCGGCTTTCCCGTCGAGATCGTCGATCCGCGCACGGCCTTTGCCACCGCAGACCGCTTTCCCGATGTCGCGCTGCATGCAGAATGGCCCGAGGATGTTCTGAAGCGCCAGCCGCTCGACAGTTATACGGCGTTGGCAGCCGTCACCCATGACCCGAAGATCGATGACTTCGCGCTGAAAGCGGCGCTCGACGCCAACTGCTTCTATGTCGGGGCGCTCGGCAGCCGCAAGACCCATGCGAAGCGCGTCGAACGCCTGCTGGCATTGGGCGCGACCGCCGACCAGATCGCCCGCATCCACGCGCCGATCGGCCTCGACATCGGCGCAGCGAGCCCGGCCGAGATCGCCGTCGCGGTGCTGGCGCAGGCGATCCAGGCCTTTCGCTCGCGTGGCCTCGAAGCCTCCGCATCGGCCCAAAGATCGGAATCGATTTTGGAGAGGCACGATGCGTAGATTCAAAGTAGTAGAGCGTCCTTTGCGCGTCCAAGAGGACGCGCGGCGCTCTACGGACGCGGCAGCGTGAAATTCGGCCCGATCCCGATCGACACGGCCGAGGGCGCGGTGCTGGCGCATGCCACCACGGTCGGAGAACGGCGCTTCCGCAAGGCGCATCGGCTGAGCGCCGATGATGTATCTTTGCTCAAGGCCGCAGGGATTTCGGAGGTTGTCGCGGCTGTTCTTGCTCCCGACGATTTGAGCGAGGACGCTGCCGCCGAAAAAATCGCCGAAAGCATGATCCATCGCAACATCTAGGCCAAGCCCGCCGCGACCGGCCGGGTCAACCTGCACGCCGAGGCGGGCGGCATCTTCACTGTCGACGCGGCGATGATCGACGCCATCAACGCCGTCGACCCGACCATCACCATCGCCACGCTGGCGCAGCACGCACCGGTCGAAAAAGGCCAGATGGTGGCGACCGTGAAGATCATTCCCTTCGCGGTCGGCTCCGTGCTGGTCGATGCGGTAGCAAGGATCTGCGCCGGCAGCGAGATCTTCGCCGTCAATGCCTATCAGCCGGTGCGTGTCGGCGTCATCCAGACGGTTCTGCCCGGTATCAAGCCGAACGTGCTCGACAAGACGTTGCGTGTCACCGAAGCCCGCCTGGCGCGCTCGGGCGGCCGGCTGACGGCGGAGCGCCGCACGCCGCATGAAGTTGGTCCCGTTGCGGAAGCTGCGGCCTCGCTGGCGCGCGACAACGACATGGTGGTGATCTTCGGCGCTTCGGCGATGAGCGATTTTGGCGACGTCGTCCCGGCGGCGATCGAGAAGGCCGGCGGCATTGTCCTCCGC
>NZ_RZSU01000072.1:0-32419 GCF_003997585.1 Mesorhizobium sp. M5C.F.Cr.IN.023.01.1.1
GCTCAGGATCGGCGACCTGCTCAAGGCGCGGCGCAAGCCGATCCTGATGGCGGCCGCCGCAGTCATGCTGGCGCTCGCCGGCTTACAATTGGGCAAGGCCTTTTTCTCGGACCCCGTTGAAATAGCCAGCAATGATGCAGCGCCGATCGTGGCCGCGCAACCGGCGGAAACCACGTCGGCCGGCACCGCCAGCGAGCCGAAGAAGGACGCGCAAACTGCTGCAGCACAGGACAGCGCGCCGGCCCGCGCCGTCCGGCAGGCAGAGCCGTCCGAATCGATAGCCGAGGACGACATGCCGGCACAGGCCGCCCGCGCCGCGCTGTCGGACGCCGGAACGCCGATCGGCACCGCACCCGAGGCTGAACCCGTTCCTGCGCCCATGACTCCAACGGCGCCGCCCGATCCGGCGGCGGCGAACGTGACAGCCTCTGCACCTGCGGGCCCGACGGCTGCCGACACCGAGCCAATGGCCACAGCGAGGGCCGCCACGACGGCGACCCAAGAGATGACCGGCACGGTCACACCTGCGGATGCTTCGACGGCGGCGGCCACTGCCAACATCGACATCCCAGCCGATGCCGGCCCAACCGCCTTGCGTGACGCAGCGGCCGGCGGCGACGCCAAGGCGTTGTTCGAGATCGGCTCGCGCTATGCCGAATCGCGCGGCGTCAAGCAAGACATGGCAGCGGCCGCCAAATGGTACGAGAAATCAGCCGAACTCGGCTTCGCACCGGCGGAATACCGGATCGGCAACTTCTATGAGAAGGGCACTGGGGTCGCGCGCGACGTCAAGAAGGCGAAGACCTGGTACCAGCTCGCCGCGGCGCAGGGCAACGCCAGCGCCATGCACAATCTCGCCGTGCTCTTTGCCATGGCTGCGGACGGAGTGACCGACAATGAATCGGCCGCGCACTGGTTCCAGGCCGCCGCCGAGCTCGGCGTCAAGGACAGCCAGTTCAATCTCGGCATCCTGGCGGCGAAGGGCGTCGGTATGAAGCAGAATCTCGAAGAATCCTACAAATGGTTCGCACTTGTCGCCAAGACCGGCGACAAGGATGCGGCGGCAAAGCGCGACGAGATCGCCAAGGCGCTCAGGCCCGAGCAGCTCGAACGCGCACGCGCCGCCGCCGAACTGTGGAAGGCAGAGCCGATCGATCCTGCGGCCAATTCGGCCGACATTCCCGAATCATGGCAGGACGGCACGCCGCAGACGACTGCCAGCGTCGACATGAAGAAGGTCGTTCAGAATATCCAGCGCATTCTCAACAAGAACGGCTATGAGGCCGGCAATGCCGACGGCGTGATGGGCCAGAAAACCAAGGATGCCATCATGGCTTTCCAGACCGACAACGACCTGCAGGCGACGGGCGCGGTCGACGAAAAACTGGTCAAGGCGCTGCTTGCGCGCAAATAACGTCAGATGCGTCGTTTCCGCGACGCCGTTGCCACACATTTGCCTGTTAACTGATTGAGTTGTTTTTTGTTTCGGCGGCGTGGCGAGGTTTGACTTCGCTGCCCGGCCGGCGCAAGAACGAGATAGGCTTTTTGGCGCGAAATGCCCGCAACGGTTGCATTCGCCGGCAAACTGATCGAGACTGACGGGTGGGCATCTATCTCCCGATCGCGGAAATTTCCGTCAACATTTTCGTGCTGCTGGCCATGGGCGCGGCAGTGGGCTTCCTGTCGGGCATGTTCGGAGTGGGCGGCGGCTTCCTCATCACGCCGCTGCTGATCTTCTACAACATACCGCCGGCCATCGCGGTCGCCACCGGCGCCAACCAGGTCATCGCCTCCTCCTTCTCCGGCGCATTGTCGCATGTGAAGCGCGGCACGCTCGACTTCAAGCTCGGCGGTGTGCTTTTGGCAGGCGGCATCGTCGGCTCAACCGGCGGCATCTTTGTCTTTGGTTTCTTGCGCCGGCTCGGCCAGCTCGACCTGTTCATCTCGCTGCTCTATGTCGTGCTGCTTGGCACCGTCGGCGGGCTGATGCTGGTCGAGAGCGTCAATGCGCTGCGCGCCACCCGCAGCGGCGCGGCACCGGTGCTAAAGAAATCCGGCCAGCACAACTGGATCCACCGATTGCCGCTGAAAATGCGGTTCAGGGCCTCGAAGCTTTTCGTCAGTGTCATCCCGGTGCTCGGCCTTGGCGCCGGCATCGGCTTCCTGTCGTCGATCATGGGCGTCGGTGGCGGTTTCATCATGGTACCGGCGCTGATCTATCTCTTGAAAGTGCCGACCAATGTCGTCATCGGCACCTCGCTGTTCCAGATCATCTTCACCTCGGCGTATACCACGCTGGTTCACGCCACCACTAACCAGACGGTCGACGTCATGCTCGCCTTCCTGTTGATGGCAGGCGGCGTCGCCGGCGCACAATACGGCGCCAAGGCCGGCCAAAGGCTGCGTGGCGAGCAGCTCAGGGCGCTGCTCGCATTGCTGGTGCTGGCGGTCGCAATCCGACTCGCCATCGATCTGTTCGTGACGCCGCCCAACCTCTATTCTCTTTCCGGCGTGGGTCTGACCTGATGGCGGGCTTAAGGGCGTTCTTGGCCGTTGCCTCGCTGTCGCTGTTGGCAGTGGCGTCACCGGGAAAAGCGCAGACGCCAGCTACCGAAAATATCCAGATCGGCCTGTCCACCGACCATGTCTCAATCACCGCCGGCTTTTCCGGCGCCGATCTCACCATCTTCGGCTCATTGGAAAATGCCGACCCGCTTGTCGCGCGCCGGGGGCGCTACGACATCATCGTCGTGCTTGAGGGTCCGGCCCGGCCGGTCGTCGTGCGCCGCAAGGACCGGGTGCTCGGCATCTGGATCAATCTGGAGTCCGAAACCTTCGAGAATGTGCCGGTGTCCTATTCGGTGGCGACGACGCGCCCGCTGCAGGACGTAACCGACCCCAACAGCTACAAGCAACTGTCACTCGGCGCCGCCAACATCTACATGCAGCCGGCCGACGATGGCGAGAGTCCGGCGACAATCCAGGAATTCACCGCGGCGCTGCGCGAGCGCAAAACGGCGACCGGCCTCTACAGCGAGAATGTTGGCGGCGTGCAGTTCCTGTCGCAGAACCTGTTCCGCGCCACCGTCAGGCTCGCCCCCAACGTTCCAGTCGGCACCCACAAGGCCCGTGCGTTTCTGTTCAAGAGCGGCCTGTTCATCAAGGAAAGCTCCGCCCAGCTCGAAATCCGCAAGTCCGGTTTCGAACAGTCGATCTTCCGCGTCGCCCACGATTATTCCTTCCTCTACGGCGTCTTCGCCGTATTGCTAGCCATGCTGACCGGCTGGCTAGGAAGACTGGTCTTCCGAAAGGACTAGACCCCTCCCGAAAGGTGGTTCCCCTTTTGGGATTCATGGGTTAGACCGCGACCCCGGCCCGACCGGAAACGAGCTGTCGCTCCCCCACAATCAGAATACAGGACTTACGATGCGACCAGCATTCGGCGGTATCGATTTCGGCACTTCGAATTCCACCGTGGGCGTGGTCAGGAACGGGCAGCCGCGGCTGGTGGCGCTGGAAGACGATCAGGTCACGCTGCCGAGCGCCGTTTTCTTCAACTTCGAGGACAACCGCACTTATTTCGGGCGCCGCGCCATCGCCAACTATACCGACAGCATCGAAGGTCGCCTGATGCGCTCGCTGAAGAGCGTGCTCGGCAGTTCGCTTGTCCATGAAAAGACGCGCATCAAGGCGCGGTCGATCGCCTTCACCGAGATCATCGGGCTGTTCGTAGGCCATCTCAAGAGGAGGCTAGAAGGCAATGCCGGCGACGTGGTTGAGAGCGTGGTGCTCGGTCGTCCGGTGCAGTTCGTCGACGACGATGCCGAGGCCGACGCCAAGGCTGAGGGTGAACTCGAAAACGCGGCACGCGCCCAGGGCTTCAAGCACATAGCCTTCCAGTTCGAGCCGATCGCGGCGGCGCTCGACTACGAGCAGAAGGTCACGCGGGAAGAACTGGCACTGATCGTCGACATGGGCGGCGGCACATCCGACTTCTCGATCGTGCGGGTGTCGCCGCAGCGCGCCCGCTCCCTCGATCGCAAAGACGACATTCTGGCGAGCCGAGGCATCCACATCGGCGGCACCGACTTCGACCGGCTGTTGAGCATCGCCCATGTGATGCCGCAGCTCGGCTATCTCTCGCCGACCAAGGACGGCAAGCGCAATTTGCCGGCCAGCTACTTCATCGACCTGGCGACATGGCAACGCATCAATCTGGTCTACACTGCCCGGGCGATGACGCATCTGCGCCAGATCCGCTACGAAGCGGAGCGCGCCGACCTGGTCGACCGATTCATCCACATCGTCGAGCATCGTTACGGGCACGCGCTGGCTGCTTTGGTCGAAAAGGCCAAGATCGCGCTGACGGAGCGATTGTCCGCCGATGTCGTGGTCGCGCTGACGGGGGTGGAATTCGCGGCCGAAATTTCGCGCGTCGGGCTCGAAGCCACGATCGCCAGGGACATCGAACGGGTGGCCGCGACGGTTGGTGAGATCATCCGGGACTCGCAGGTGAAACCATCCGACATCACCGCAGTGTTCCTGACCGGCGGATCGACCGCCATCCCGCTGGCAAGGCAGCAAATACTAGCCTTGGTGCCGCAGGCATCCGTTATCGAAGGCGACATGTTCGGCTCGGTCGGGCTCGGGCTGGCACTCGACGCGCAACGGAAATTCGGCTGATCCGGCTTACCCCCGGACGGTCTCGCCGGCCCTCGCGCCCAGATGCGCCTTGAGTGCCATCTGGGCCAGGCTTGCCTGCCGGTCACGATGCGTGATCATGGCGAAATCGCGCTTCGGCAGATCGATTGGCACGGACCGCAAGCTGCCTTCGGCAACGGCTCGTTCGACGACGAGCCTCGAAATGATGGTGGCGCCGGCGCCGGCCTCGACCGCCTGACGAACCGCCTCGTTGCTCGGCAGTACCAGGAATATCCTGAGGTCCGCGAACGAGATCCCTTCGCGGCGGGCAAGATCTTCCAGCACCTCGCGCGTGCCTGATCCGCCTTCCCTGATGATCCAGCGGAAGTCCCTGATATCCGGCTGCCCGCGCGAGACTTCAACGATCTCGGGATGCGAATGCGCCACGACCAGCATCAGGCGATCCACATCGACCTTGGCGCGCCGCAATATGTCGGATTCAGTGCGCCCCTCGACCAAGCCAAAATCCGCCGTACCGTCCAGGACATTGGTCTCGACCTGCCTGGTGTTGCCGATGGTCACGCTCAGCCTGACGGCGGGATAGGCCTCGTGGAAGGAGGCCAGGCGGCGCGGCAGCCAGTAGCTGGCGATAGTTTGGCTGGCGGCGATCGAAAGGCTGCCGGTGATCGTCTGGGAAACGTGCTCCAGCACATTGTGAGCGGCAGCCGCCCGTTCGAGCACGGCCTTGGCCTCAGGCAGGAACCGGTGTCCGGTCTGCGCGAGCTCGATGTTGCGGCCGACCCGGTTGAACAGCTGGACGCTGTGCTGCTGTTCGAGCGAGCGGATGGCGGCCGACGCCGCCGACTGGGAAATCCCCAGCAGCTCGGCCGCCTTGGTCACATGCCCTCGCTCGGCGACAGCAACGAATATCCGCAATTGGTCCAGGGTCATGAGAGAATTAAGAAACAAATTCGATTGAAATTACAAGAGCAACTTGTTAGACGGATCGATTGCTTTGTTCTAAGTTTCTGGAAGAAATTGGAAAAATATCGCGGCCAGGCCGCAAAAGGGTAGAATGATCGGGCGGTTAAAATCCCTGTTTGCCCATTGGACCCGCAGCCTACGGCGCCGGCTTGCCGGCGGTCGCTATCATCCGGAAGAGCACTACATGCGCGGCCCCGGACCGAAGACGAGAGCCAAATTCACGGCTTACAAAAGCACCGGATCATGAACCACCGAACGCTGCGCGGCGCCAATTCCGCACCGTCCCAACGGCCGCTTGCCGACACGCGCTCGCCCGACGAGGGCGATGGCGTCGATACTTCGCCCGATGTCTCCGACAGCATTGCCAAGACCACCTGCTACATGTGCGCCTGCCGCTGCGGCATCGACGTCCACATCAAGGACGGCAAGGTCCGCTACATCAACGGCAACAAGGACCATCCGGTCAATCGCGGCGTGCTGTGCGGCAAGGGCAGTGCCGGCATCATGCAGCACTACAGTCCAGCCCGGTTGAAGAAACCATTGCTGCGTACAGGTCCGCGCGGCTCGGGAGAGTTTCGCGAGGTCGAATGGGAGGAAGCATTTTCCATCGCGACGGAACGGCTTTCAAGGATACGCCAGACCGATCCGAAGAAACTCGCCTTCTTCACCGGGCGCGATCAGTCGCAATCCTTGACCGGCTGGTGGGCGAGCCAGTTCGGCACGCCGAATTTCGCCGCCCATGGCGGCTTCTGTTCAGTCAATATGGCGGCCGGCGGCCTCTATATGATCGGCGGTTCGTTCTGGGAGTTTGGCGAACCGGACTGGGACAACACCAAATACTTCATGCTGTTCGGCGTTGCCGAAGACCATGATTCCAATCCGATCAAGATTGGTCTCGGCAAGCTGAAGGCGCGCGGCGCCAAAGTGGTTTCGATCAATCCGTGCCGCACCGGCTACAACGCCATTGCCGATGACTGGATCGGCATCCGGCCCGGCACCGACGGCCTGTTCGTGTTTGCCCTCATCCATGAACTACTGAAAGCCGGCCGCGTCGATCTCGATTATTTGCTGCGCTACACCAACGCCCATGTCCTCGTCATCCAGGAGCCGAATGCTGCCGGTGACGGGCTGTTCGCGCGCGACATTGGCGGCAATCCGCTGGCTTGGGACAGAGTGGCGAAAGTGCCCGTCAGCGCCACCGATACCGACGCAAAGCCGGCGCTGACCGGCAACTTCCAGGTCGACGGCCGCCGCTGCGTGCCGGTCTTCCAGCTCATCGCCGACCGCTATCTGCACGAGAGCTATTCTCCCGACGCGGTTGCCGAACGCTGCGGCGTTCCCGCCGACACCATCCGCCGGATCGCCGCCGAACTGGCGCATGTCGCATTCGATCAGGCGATCGAACTGCCGGTGGCGTGGACGGACTGGGCCGGTCGCCGGCACGAGACGATCAAGGGCCGGCCAGTGTCGATGCACGCGATGCGCGGCATCTCGGCCCATTCGAACGGCTTTCACTCTTGCCGCGCCATTCATCTGCTTCAGGTGCTTCTCGGCACAGTGGACGTGCCGGGCGGCTTTCGCTTCAAGCCGCCCTATCCGCGGTCGGCGCCGCCAGGTCCGAAGCCCGCAGGCAAGGACGTCAGGCCGAGGACGCCGCTGGAGGGCATGCCGCTCGGTTTCGTCTGCGGACCAGATGATCTGCTGGTCGATGACATCGGTAGGCCGATCCGTATCGACAAGGCCTATTCCTGGGATGCGCCGCTGGCCGCACACGGGCTCATGCACACGGTCATCCGTAACGCCTGGGCCGGCGATCCCTACAAGATCGATACGCTGTTCATGTACATGTCCAACATGGCCTGGAACTCGTCGATGAACACCATTGAGACGATGGCGATGCTGACCGATATGGATGCGTCAGGCGAGTACAAGATCCCGTTCATCATCTATTCCGACGCCTATTATTCCGAGACCGTGCCGTTCGCTGACCTCGTGCTTCCCGACACCACCTATCTCGAAAGACATGACTGCATCAGCCTGCTCGATCGGCCGATCAGCCATGCCGACGGCCCGGGCGACGCCATCCGCTATCCCGTTGTCGAGCCGGACCGCGACGTGCGGCCGTTCCAGACAGTGCTGATCGAGCTCGGCGCGCGGCTCGGCCTGCCCGGCTTCGTCGACGACGACGGCTCGGCCAAATACCGCGACTATGCCGATTACATCGTCAATCATGAGCGCACGCCGGGCGTCGGCCCGCTCGCCGGCTGGCGCGGCAAGGACGGAACTTCGATCGGCAAGGGCGAGGCCAATCCCGACCAGCTTCAGCGCTACATCGACAATGGCGGCTTCTGGCACCATGATTTTGCGGACGACCAGCGCTATTACAAGATGGCCAACCGCTCCTATCTCGATTTCGCCGAGAATATGGGCTTTATCCCGAAGGCCGAGCCGATCATCTTCCAGCTCTATTCCGAGCCGATGCAGCGCTTTCGCCTCGCCGCGCGCGGCCATGGGAGGGTGCGGCCGCCGGAGGCAGAGCGCAGCCGCATCGAGACCTATATGGATCCGCTGCCATTCTGGTATGCGCCCTTCGAGGAGGCCGCTGTCGACCTCGAGAAATACCCGCTGCACGCGCTGACACAGCGGCCGATGCATATGTACCACTCCTGGGGTTCGCAGAACGCGTGGCTGCGGCAGATCACCAGCCAGAACCGGCTGTTCATGCACAACCGGACCGCGGCCGGCCTCGGCCTTGTCGATGACGATTGGGTATGGATCGAGAGCATCAACGGCAGGGTCAAGGGGCAGATAAAGCTGGTCGACGGCGTCAACCCGGATACGGTGTGGACCTGGAACGCGATCGGCAAACGGCGCGGCAGCTGGGGGCTGATGGACGACGCCGCCGAATCGAATCGCGGCTTCCTGCTCAACCATATCATTGGCGACCAGACCTCCGCCGATGCGAACGGCAAGCGCTATTCGAATTCCGATCCGGTGACCGGCCAGGCGGCATGGTTCGACCTGCGCGTCCGCATCGTCAAATGCGCGGCTGAAGAAGCCGGCTTCACCGAGCCGCAGTTCGAGCGCTTCCGGCAGCCGCCGCATTTCGAACCCTCGCCTGACAAGCTCAGTTTCGGCGCCGAGTTCCGCCGGGAAAGAGAGGCTGCCAGACCATGACCTGCCTTCCCGCCCATACCGACAAGAAGCTCGGCCTGGTCATCGATCTCGACACCTGCGTCGGTTGCCAGGCCTGCGTCACCGCCTGCAAGGAATGGAACACCGGCGGTCACATGGCGCCGCTGACCGACATCGATCCCTATGGCGGCGATGTCGACGGGGTCTGGTTCAACCGCGTGCACAGCTATGAGCACGTAACGGAGATGGGTGGGCGCACGGTCAATTTCCCACGCTCCTGCCTGCATTGCGAGACACCGGCCTGCGTCACCGTCTGCCCGACCGGCGCCTCCTACAAACGGGCCTCGGACGGCATCGTGCTGGTCGACGAGGACAAGTGCATCGGCTGCAAATTATGCAGCTGGGCCTGCCCCTATGGCGCGCGCGAATTCGACACCGATGTCGGCGTGATGAAGAAATGTACGTTGTGCGTCGACCGCATCTATAACGACAATCTGGCCGAAGAAGACCGCATGCCGGCCTGCGTCGCCGCCTGTCCGACCAGCGCGCGGCATTTCGGCGATCTTGGCGACCCGGCGTCGGCGATCTCGCAACTGGTGGCCGAGCGCGGCGGTGTCGACCTGATGCCCGAACTTGGCTATCATCCGACCAACAAATATTTGCCGCCACGCGCCCACACGCAGCGTGCGGCATCGGTGCCGGCGCCGGCGCTCGAACTTGTGCGGGCCGAAGGCGGTTTCCTCGGCTGGGTCGACCGCATGCTTTCTCACTGACCAGCAACCAGCTCATGCATCCAGCCCTCTCCGTCGTCTTTTTCACCACCGCCACCGGCGCCGGTTACGGCCTGCTTGCGCTGCTTGGCGTGCTGGCCGGACAAGGATTTGTCCCACCCGATTTCTGGCTCGGCCTCGTCGGCATGGGCCTGGCGCTCGGCCTGATCTCGGCCGGCCTGTTGTCGTCGGCCGGCCATCTCGGCCGGCCCGAACGCGCCTGGCGAGCCTTCTCGCAATGGCGCAGTTCGTGGCTGTCACGCGAAGGCCTCGCGTCGGTCGCGACCTTCGTGCCGGCGGGGCTGTTCGCCATAGGCTGGGTGGTCCTCGGCCGCACGAACGGCTGGGTGACCGTAGCCGGGTTGGTGGCTGCGGTCGGCGCGGTCGCCACCGTCTGCACCACCGGCATGATCTACGCCTCGCTAAAGCCGATCGCCCAATGGCACAGCCGCTTCACTCTACCCGGTTATCTCATTTTTTCGGCGATGAGCGGCAGCATACTGCTCAACGCGCTGCTGCAGTGTTTCGGCATGGGCTCGACTATACTTCTGGCAGCTTGCACGCTGCTGACCTTGCTCGGCTGGGGCTGGAAGCTGGCGACCTGGCGATACAATGACCGGCTCGAAATTCCGACCACCGCCAACACCGCGACGGGCTTGGCCGGCGGTACGGTGCGGTCGCTGGAATGGCCGCACACCGAGGAAAACTACCTGCTCAAGGAGATGGGCTTTCGCATCGCACGCAAGCACAAGGCGCGGCTGCGCCAGATCACGCAAGTGCTGGCCTTCGCTCTGCCCGTCTTGCTGCTGGTTGCCGTGTTCGCCTTGCCATGGCCCTATGCGGCGGTGCTGTCGACACTCGCCGCAATCGTCCAGTTCGCCGGCATGCTGGTCGAGCGCTGGCTGTTCTTCGCCGAGGCGAAGCACACTGTCACCCTCTACTATGGCAGGTAGAGCAGCTCAGCCCGGCCTGAGCATCGCGTGGGAAATGGCGAAGATGCGCTCAGCGCCGAGCATATAGGCCATCAGCGTTTCGCGGCGAAACAGCCCGGCATAGGCGCGATCGAGCACATTGAGCGAGCCGGTATAGGCGCCGAAGGCCGGCATGATCATGCGGCCGCCATCGCCGGCAAAGCAGCGCCGCCGCACCGAGCGGCCTTGCTGCACGATGCGGGCGCAAGGGTGCAGATGGCCGGCGACCTCGCCTTCCACTCTCACTGCCGAAGGTTCATGCCGGAATACGAGAGAGCCTATGGCCAGCTCGCGCACCGTCTCGCCGGGCAGGTCGGCCGGCGCGTCCGGGTCATGGTTGCCGGCGACCCAGAACCATTCGCGGCCGGCCATCAGTCCTTCCAGCCGCTCACGAAAGCTGGAGTGCATGCGCGCGGCGCCGCCGCCGTCATGAAAGCTGTCGCCGAGGCTGATGACGATCGCCGGCTGATAATCGGCAATCACCGCCTGCAATCGGAGCAATGTCGCGCCGGTATCGTAAGGCGGGATCAACGTACCGCGCCGTGCCAGCGACGATCCCTTTTCCAGATGCAAGTCGGACACGGCCAGAAGCCGAAGCTCGGGAAAATAAAGCACGCCGCGCCGATCGCAGATTGCGCGCTCGCCGGCGATGCCGATACGATCGGCATCCGCCAGGGGCGCAGTCATGGCGAGCGCAAATGTCATTTCGTCCCCATGGCCTCCTCGACCAGCGTTGCCGCATCCATCAGCAGCGTATCATCGGCCTCGCCATGCACCGGCATCTTGCCGATCTCGAGCATGATCGGCACGGCGAGCGGCGAGATCTGCTCAAGGTTCTTATGCACGATTCGTCCCTGGATACGCGAGAGCATCTCGGCAAGTCTGCTGACATCCAGCAGACCCGTGGCCGCATCGGCACGCGTCGCCTGCAACAGGATATGGTCGGGCTCATGGCTGCGCAGAACGTCGTAGATGAGATCGGTCGACACGGTGACCTGACGGCCGCTCTTCTCCTGGCCCGGATGACGTTTTTCGATCAGCCCCGAGATCAGCGCGCAATTGCGAAAGGTGCGCTTCAAGAGCCAGCTGCCGGCCAGCCAGGCTTCGAGGTCATCGCCCAGCATGTCCTGGTCGAAAAGTTCGCCGAGCGAAGGTTTCTTCGCCCTGAACATCCTGCCCATATCGGCCAGCGACCATATGGCAAGTGCATAGTCGGTGGCGACGAAGCCGAGCGGCCTGGCTCCCGCCCTGTCGAGCCTGCGGGTGAGCAGCATGCCGAGCGTCTGGTGCGCCAGCCTGCCCTCGAACGGATAGGCCACCAGATAGTGCCGGTTGCCGCGCGGAAAGGTCTCGATCAGCAGGTCGTCGCGTTTCGGAAGCACCGATTTGTCGGCCTGGAAGCGTAGCCAGTCGGCCACCTGCTCCGGCAACTTCTTCCATCGCTGCGGGTCGTCCAGCATGATGCGGACCTGTTCCGCGAGGTAAGTCGAAAGCGGAAATTTGCCGCCGCCATAATACGGCACCTTGGCATCGCTGCCGGGCGCATTGGACACGAAGCACTCATTCTCGCGGATGCCCTCGAAGCGCAGCACCTTGCCGGCAAACATGAACGTGTCGCCATGCGTCAGCGTTTCGAGGAAGGCCTCCTCGATTTTGCCGAGAACGCGGCCGCCGCGCGACGCGGACCCCTTGCTGCCGGCCTGGACGTAACGCACGTTGAGCGCCGGCACCTCGATGATGGTGCCGACATTCAACCGGTACTGCTGAGCAACCCGAGGATTGGAAACGCGCCACAGCCCGTCCTTGTTCAGACGGATGCGGGCATAGCGTTCATAGTTTTTCAGCGCATAACCGCCGGTGGCGACGAAATCGACGACACGGTCGAATGTCGGCCGATCGAGGCTGGCATAAGGTGCAGCCGTTCGTACCTCCTCGAACAGTGTGTCTGCAAGGAATGGCGCGCCGCAAGCGCAACCCAGCACATGCTGCGCCAGCACGTCGAGCCCGCCATTGACCAGCGGCGGCGTATCCTGGGCGCCGAGATAGTTGGCGTCGAGTGCCGCCCGGCATTCCAGCACCTCGAAGCGGTTGGCCGGGATCAGGATGGCCTTCGAAGGCTCATCCATACGGTGGTTGGCGCGGCCGATGCGCTGCGCCAGCCGGCTCGCGCCTTTCGGCGCGCCGACATGTACGACCAGGTCGACGTCGCCCCAGTCGATGCCGAGGTCGAGCGTCGAAGTGGCGACGATGGCGCGCAAGGCATTCTCGCCCATGGCTTTCTCGACGCGCCGGCGCTGGGCGACATCGAGCGAGCCGTGATGCAGCGCGATCGGCAAAGTGTCTTCATTGACCCGCCACAATTCCTGGAACAGCAGTTCAGCCTGGCTGCGTGTGTTGACGAACAGCAGGGTCGTCTTGTGTCGCTTGATCTCGCTGTAGATCTCCGGTGTCGCGTAGCGGGCCGAATGTCCAGCCCACGGCACGCGCTCCTCCGAATCGAGAATGGAGATCTGCGGCTTGGCGCCGCCGGTGACGACAATAAGTTCGGCCAGGCCGCCCGGTGGATTCTGGCTGACCAGCCAGCGCCGCAGTTCGTCCGGCTCGGCGACCGTCGCCGACAGGCCGATCGTCTGCAAGCCGGGAACAAAGGATCGCAGCCGGGCCAGCCCGAGCGACAGGAGATGCCCGCGCTTCGACGTCACCAAAGAATGCAGTTCGTCGAGCACGATGTAGTGCAGATCCTCGAAGAAGCGCCTGGCATCGGGCGCGGCAATCAGCAGCGCCAGTTGCTCGGGCGTGGTCAGGAGAATGTCGGGCGGCGCCAGCTTCTGCCGCTGGCGCTTATGCGCGGGCGTGTCGCCGGTGCGCGTCTCGATGGTGACAGGCAGCCGGATCTCTTCGACCGGCTTGCCGAGATTGCGCTCGATGTCGACGGCCAGGGCCTTCAGCGGCGAGATGTAGAGCGTGTGGATGCCGCGACGCGCCTGCCCCGGATTTCTCTTTGGCCGCTTGGCCAGCTCGGTTAGTGAAGGCAGAAACCCGGCCAGTGTCTTGCCGGCGCCGGTCGGTGCGATCAGCAGCACCGACTGCCCGGCTTGGGCGGTCGCCAGCAAGCCGATCTGATGGGCGCGCGGCGACCAGCCTTTTTGTGCGAACCATTTGAGGAATGGCTCGGGCAAGTGCACGGCGGCATTCTGTTCGGCGAGGCGCGGCTGCTCTGTCACGCGCCAGAGGTAACGCGGCGGCGCGCAATCGCCAAGAAGAATCGGAACAAAAGGTGATCGAGCGCCTGTCCTTCTCCCCTTTGTGGGAGAAGGTGGATTGCCGCGAAGCGGCAAGACGGATGAGGGGGCTGGAAGAAATGAGGCGCTGGCGTTCCCTGGAACACCCCTCATCTGGCCGCTTCGCGGCCACCTTCTCCCACAAGGGGAGAAGGACAGGCGCTTACATCAAGGCCGCCGAAACCCTGTCGGTCCGCCATAGAGATAGCCGATGCGGGCGACGGCTTCCTTGAACCCTTCACGCGAGACCAGCATGGTGTGGCCGTTGGCGTGGATCATCGTTTCCGGGTCGGTCATGATCGCGACATGGCCTTTCCAGAACACCAGGTCGCCGCGCCGTAGCCCGGCAAAATCTGGTCCGGGCTCGAGCGACTCACCGATGGTCGCCGCCTGCATGTCGGAATCGCGCAGCACTTGCCTGCCGGCCATGTGCATCGCCAGTTGTACGAGACCGGAACAATCGATGCCGAAGCCGGAGGCGCCGCCCCACAGATAGGGCGTGCCGAGAAAGGTTTCCGCGACCGCGACGTAATCGGCAGCTGGTCTGTTCAAGGGTCTCAAATGGCCCGATATGACCGCCTCGCCGGACGGCAGCAGCGCATAATGCGTGCCGCGCGTTTCGGCCGCGCCCGCCACCCTCACCGCCGATCCCATCGACAGCTGCCCGCTCAGCGGAAGCCGCAAATCCGGTCCGGGATAGAGGAAGGTGCGCGGCACGGAGACGACATGGGTGGGCGCATGGTCCCGCCCGCCCAGCGCGGTGTCGGCGACATAGCCGACATAGCCGTCGCGCTCGGCCTGGATCCAGGCCCAGCCTTCGGCATCCTCGAAGACAAGGACGTCGTCGCCGAACAGGGCTTGCGTGTTGACGCCGGCATCCGGCCGCGGCGCCTTGCGGATATCGGCCACTGCGGCTGAAATCCGCGCCGGCCGCCCGGCGACGAAGCGATCGGCGGCGACCTCGCCTTTCAGCCTGGCATCGGCGAGATCGGAACGGAAGGCGTGAAGGCGGGCATCTCTGGCGGTCAAATCGGCAACTCGTTCAGCAGGACAGTTCGGTCAAATGGGCAATTCCTGGGCCTTGGCGATGATAACATCGCCGAAGCGCTCGACAAAGAGAGCACCTTCTACAGTTCGCTTGACCAGCACGTTGCGCTTGTCGAGCTCGTCGCGATGGCGCGACACCAGCTTCAGCGCGCCCATCGTGTCGAGCGCGCGGGTGATGACCGGCTTGGTGACGTTGAGCCGGGCGGCGAGGCCGCGCACCGTATGCGGCGGCGGGTCGAGATAGATGGTGAACAGGATCGCCGTCTGGCGCATGGTGAGATCCGGCGCGTCGTCGCGCACCTGAGACAGCATCACCTGCTGCCACAGTCGCAAGGCCTGGCTTGGACGCATCGAAATCGACATCCGCCCAGAATGACGGCAAATTGTTTCGGTTCCGTTTCAGTCTCGAAAATTCCTACCGGATCGGCACCGTCAGGCGTAGCGCGTCGAGATGACCCTTTCCAGCGCTCGGATGCCTTGCGCCTCGCCGCCGGCGAGGCCCTGCGGACGATCGGATGGGTTCCAGGCGAAGATGTCGAAATGCGCCCAGGCGGCGGCCTTCTCGACGAAGCGCTTGAGGAACAGCGCTGCGGTGATCGAGCCGGCGAAACCGTCTGACGTGACGTTGTTGATGTCGGCGATCTTCGACGACAGCTTTGAGTCGTAGGGCCGCCACAACGGCATGCGCCATAACGGATCCTCGACCGCGACGGAAGCCTCCGCCAGATCGGACGCCAGCGCTTCATCGCCGGTGTAGAAAGGCGGCAGATCGGGACCGAGCGCGACGCGAGCGGCCCCCGTCAAGGTCGCCATGTCGATCAGCAGCTGCGGCTCGTCGTCATCTGCCAATGCCAAGGCGTCCGCCAGCACCAGCCGTCCCTCGGCGTCGGTGTTGCCGATCTCGACGGTGATGCCCTTGCGGCTCACCAGCACATCGCCGGGCCGGAAGGCGTTGCCGGCAATCGAATTCTCGACCGCCGGGATCAGCACACGCAGCCGGACCTTCAGCCCGGCGGCCATGATCATGGATGCGAGGCCCAGGACGTTGGCGGCACCGCCCATGTCTTTCTTCATCAAAAGCATGCCCGTGGACGGCTTGATGTCGAGGCCGCCGGTGTCGAAGCAGACGCCCTTGCCGACCAGCGTCACCTTCGGGGCGTCCCTCGGTCCCCAAATCATGTCGATCAGCCGCGGCGCGCCGGCCGAAGCACGGCCGACGGCATGGATCATTGGGAAATTGTTCTTGAGCAGATCGTCGCCCTTGGTCACCGACATTTCGGCATTGTGCGTCGCGGCCAGCGTCCGCACCGCTTTCTCCAGTTCGTCAGGTCCCATATCGCTGGTCGGCGTGTTGACCAGATCGCGCGTCAGGAAGACGCCATCGGCGATGCGGCTAACACGCGCCGCGTCGGCGCCGGACGGCAGCGAAAAACGCAGCGCCTTGCCGGGCTTTTTGCCGTAGCGGGTGAAGACATAGCCGCCGAGCGCCAGTGCGATGGACGCCAGTTCCGGGTCGGCGGGTGCCGAGGCGAAATGCCAGTCGCCTTCGGGCAAGGCTCTCGCCAGCCCGCCGATGGCAAGCGCGCCTTCGCCATCGCCCGTGCCGAACAGTGCTCCGGCAAGCGCGCCGTTTTCGCCGGGTATGAGCAGCGTCCTGCCGGCCTCACCGGAAAAGCCGTTGGCCTTGGCCCAGGCGAGCGAGGACGAGGCAAGCCCCGCTGCATCCAGTCTATCCTTCGCCACCAGATGAACCGGCAGCGTGGTCTTCAGTTTTCTCTCGATGAATTCGACTGGCATTCGATGGTCTCCGGCTTCCGAGTCGGCGCTTTTTAACTGTCCGTTAGGGTTAACAGAATATTTCTGCGGGAGGGAAGATGGCCACGTAATGGCCACGTTACGAATGGAGGCCCTGGTGCAGATGCCGACCAACCGCATGACGAACGCCACGGGGAAGCGGCTGATAACCACGGCGTTCATAATAGCGCTCGCTGCAAGCGTTGCAGGCTGCGGGACCAGCAAGCTGACGACCGGCTCGATCGGACGCAGCAGCGGCAAACCACTGGAAACCATGTCGGCCGGCGAGTTGCACAAGGCGACGATCGCGCTCGGTCAGTCCTACGCCAAGAGTCCCAACGACAAGCGGATCGCCATGAATTATGCCGCGGCGCTGCAAATGGATGGCGACGTCGACCAATCGCTCGCGGTGATGCGCAAACTGGCGATCGCCCTGCCGAAGGACCGCGACGTGCTCGCCGCCTATGGCAAGGCACTGGCCGCCAACGGGCAGTTCGAGCCGGCGCTCGACGCGGTGCGCCGCGCGCAGACACCGGAATATCCCGACTGGAAGCTGGTATCGGCGGAAGCCGCGATTCTCGACCAGCTTGGCCAGAGAGACGAGGCGCGCCAGAATTACCGCAAGGCGCTTGACCTCAAGCCGAACGAACCTTCGATCCTTTCAAATCTCGGCATGTCCTATGTGCTGGAAGGTGATCTGCGCACGGCCGAAACCTATATGCGCTCGGCCGCCCAGCAGCCGAACGCCGACAGCCGCGTCCGCCAGAACCTGGCGTTGGTCGTCGGCCTGCAGGGCCGCTTCGACGAAGCGGAGAAGATCGCCTCCCAGGAGCTTTCGGCCGAACAGGCGCAGGCGAACGTGACTTACCTTCGCCAGATGCTCGCCCAGCAGAACGCCTGGAGCCAGCTCAAGGATCAAGACAAGGCAAAGCCTGCCACCAATTGACCACGCCGGCTTTGCTCAAACCTGCCAGTTCCCTCAGTTCATCGATATGCTGGAAATACAAAGCCGTGTTGCATCAGCACCGCGGTTTTCGCATGTGTAGTCGCCTTGACGAGGCTATTGGCTGCTCGACGTCGGCTGGTCGCCGAAGATGCCGCGCTGGCTCACCTGGATGCCGGCGGGGCCTAGAATGATGGCAAACAGCACCGGCAGGAAGAACAGGATCATCGGCACGGTGAGCTTCGGCGGCAAAGCCGCGGCTTTCTTCTCGGCGGCGTTCATGCGCATGTCGCGGCTTTCGCCGGCAAGCACGCGCAGCGCATGCGCCACCGGCGTGCCGTAGCGCTCGGCCTGGACCAGCGCCTGCGACACCGACTTGACCGACTCCAGGCCGGTGCGGCTTGCAAGGTTTTCGTAAGCCTGCTTGCGTTCCTGCAAGTAGGAAAGCTCGGCATTGGTCAGGATGAACTCTTCGGCAAGTGCCACCGATTGCGCGCCGATCTCGTCCGCGACCTTACGAAACGCCGCCTCCACGGACATGCCGGATTCGACGCAGATCAGCATCAGATCGAGTGCGTCCGGCCACGCCATCTGGATCGACTGCTTGCGTTTGGTGGCGCGGTTGTTGACATAGAGCACCGGCGCGTAAAAACCCGCATAGGCGACCACGATACAGACGAACAATTTGATGAGAGGCGGCTGCTCCGGCAACCCCCCGAGCACGAACAGATACATCGCGGCCAGCGCAAAGCCGACAAAGGGCAGGACCAGACGGAAGAAAAGAAACCGCGTCAGCGGATTCTGCCCGCGAAAGCCCGCCACCTTGAGTTTCTGCAAGGTGCCTTCATCGGCCAGGGCGCGCCTCAGGTCCAGCCGGTCGACAATGTTGCGCATGCCGATCGACTGTTCCTCGCGCAGGCCCTTGCGGCGGCGATCGGCCTCGATCGCAAGCCGCGCACGCTGCTTGGCGCGCAATTCGTCGCGCTCCAGCGCCACGGATTTCATGCGCGCCTTGAGCTGGTTTCCGCCAAAGGCAGGCAGCAGCGTAAAGACGGTCGCAAACACCGCGATGCCAACCAGCAAGGCAATCAGAAATGCCGGATCGGTAAGGGTTTTGACGACGTTCTCAGTCATGCGCTCGAAATCCTAAACTTCGAAGTTCATCATCTTGCGCATCACCAGGACGCCGATCCCCATCCAGACCGCCGAGCAGCCGAGGATCAGATTGCCGACGTTGGTGGTAAACAGAGGCATGATGTAGTTCGGGCTTGTCAGGTAGACGAGAAAGGCGACGACGAAAGGCAACGCACCGATGATCACGGCGGACGCCTTCGCTTCCATGGACAGCGCCTGGACCTTGGCCTTCATTTTCTTGCGGTCGCGAAGCACGCGCGAAAGATTGCCCAGCGCCTCGGAAAGATTGCCGCCGGCCTGGGACTGGATCTGGATGACGATGCCGAAAAAGCTCGCTTCCGTGCACGGCATTGTCTCAGCCATGCGCATGCTGGCGTCGGGGATCGACAGGCCCATCTGCTGTGAATCGACGATGCGGCGGAACTCGGTCTTGACCGGTTCAGGGGATTCGTTGGCGATCAGGCGGACCGCGTCGTTTAGCGGCAGGCCGGATTTGACCGCACGCACAATGATGTCGAGCGCGTTCGGAAATTCGTTGAGGAATGCCTTGACCCGGCGGGCGCGGCAAAACGAGACGAACCAGCGTGGCAGGCCGAGAGCACCGACCAGCAGCGCACCCGGCAAGACAAACAACGGCGCGCCGATGGAATAGGCAAGAAACGTCAGGGCGACGCCACAAACCGCCGAGTAGAGATAGAAGCGCTCAAGTGAGAACTTCATGCCCGCCTGACGGATCTGAGCCTTCAGTGGCGGCTTTTTGACGATGCTCTGGTTGGTTTTTTGCTTCTGTTCGAGATCCTTCAGCGAATCCTGAACCGATTTTCGCCGCTTGGCCGCTTCCGCCATGCGATCGCGCGAGGCCTTGACGACGGCACCATCCGTCTCGGCGGTCTTGATCGTTTCAAGCCGCCTGCCGACTTGCTTCTCGGTGCTGATCCGATTGAACAGAAAAGCGTAGGCGACCGCGCCGGCGCTGAAGCCGGCGAGCACGATGAATGCCAATACGGTGCCGTCAATTCCGAACATCGATTCCGGCCCCTACGCTTCCAGACACATCAGTCAGCGCGTTTCTCCATCGCCTCGAGCGCATTGGCGAGGCGCTGTTCCTCGCCATAATAGCGGGCGCGCTCCCAGAAGTGCGGGCGACCAATCCCTGTCGACACGTGCTCACCCAGCAGCCTGCCGTTCGCGTCTTCGCCCTTTATGTTGTAGAGGACGATGTCCTGCGTGATGATGACGTCGCCCTCCATTCCAATCACCTCGGTGATGTGGGTGATGCGACGTGATCCGTCGCGCAGGCGTGCAGCTTGGATGATCACGTCCACCGAACCAACCACGATCTCACGCACGGTTTTCTGCGGCAGCGTGTAGCCGCCCATAGCGATCATCGATTCAATACGGTTCAGGCATTCGCGCGGGCTGTTCGAGTGGATCGTGCCCATCGAGCCGTCATGGCCGGTGTTCATCGCCTGCAGAAGATCGAACACTTCAGGTCCGCGCACTTCGCCGACGATGATGCGCTCGGGCCGCATGCGCAGGCAGTTCTTGACCAGGTCGCGCATCGTCACCTCGCCCTCGCCCTCGAGGTTGGGCGGGCGGGTTTCCAGACGCACGACATGCGGCTGCTGCAGTTGCAGCTCCGCCGAGTCCTCGCAGGTGATGACGCGCTCCTCGCGGTCGATATAGTTGGTCAGGCAGTTGAGCAGCGTCGTCTTGCCCGAGCCGGTGCCGCCTGAAATGACGATGTTGCAGCGGACGCGGCCGATAATCTTGAGAATCTCGGCGCCGTGCGGCGAAATGGCGCCGAACTTGACCAGCTGATCGAGCGTCAGCTTGTCCTTCTTGAACTTGCGGATGGTGAGCGCTGTGCCGTCGATGGCGAGCGGCGGCGCGATGACGTTGACGCGGGAACCATCGGGAAGACGCGCGTCGCAGATCGGGCTCGATTCATCGACACGGCGGCCAACCTGGCTGACGATGCGCTGACAGATGTTGAGGAGCTGCTGGTTGTCGCGGAAACGAATACCGGTCTGCTCGACCTTGCCGTTGACCTCGATGTAGACGTTCTTGGAACCGTTGACCATGATGTCGGCGATGTCGTCGCGAGCGAGCAATGGCTCCAGCGGCCCGTAACCCAGCACGTCATTGCAGATGTCCTCGAGCAGTTCTTCCTGCTCGGCAATCGACATCGCGAAATTCTTGATCGCGATGATGTCGTTGACGATGTCGCGGATTTCCTCGCGTGCGCTTTCGGGATCTAGCTTGGCGAGCTGCGACAGGTCGATGGTGTCGATGAGCGCGGCAAAGACCTGGCTCTTGGTGTCGTAGTAGGTTTCGCTCTTTTGGCGCTGAATCTTTTTCGGCTCCGGCGCCAATGGCGGCGCCTCGACCGCACGGCGCACGGGCGGCGGCGCGGCAGGCGCGCCAAGCGACGGCGGCGGTGCGGGCTTGGCAAGAACCGCTGTTTCCGCAGGGTTTGCCGCCGGCGCGGCAGGCGCAGGTGCCGGCTGACGGAATTCCGGGGTGAACCGGCTGCCTTCGTCGCTGCCTCTTTTACCAAACATGATGATTACCAATTCCGCTCCGGAAGCATCACTTCTTGCTGCGCGAGAGCTTGCCAAGGAAATTGCCGAGGCCCGCTTTCTTTCTTGCCTTGATTTCGCTGCGCCCGGTCAGCACATGCGCAATCTCGTTGACCGTGCTGACAACCGGGTTCTTGGCATCCATTTCGCCGAGCATGCGCCCGTTGTTGGCGGCGTTTCCGAACAGCAGCGGCTCGAAAGGAATAACCGACATCGGCGACAGGCCGAGCGAGTCGGCGAAGTCGGATGACGCAATCTCCGGACGCTTTGGCACGCCGGCCTGATTGATGATCAGCTTCGGCGGTGGATCGTTCGGGCGAAGCCGCTTGAACATGTCGACCAGATTCTTGGTGTTGCGCAGATTGGCCAGCTCCGGCGTCGCCGTGATCACGATCTCGTCGGCCTTGACCAGTATGTTTTTGGTCCATCCCGTCCAGACGTGCGGAACATCGAGCACCAGAAGCGGCACGCTGCGCTGCGCCGTGTCGATAAGCTGCGTGAAAGCGTCGGCATCGAAATCGTAGACCCGCTCGAGCGTTGAAGGCGCTGCAAGCAGCGACAGATGCTGGGCGCACTGGGCAAGCAGCCGATCAAGATAGACCTCGTCGAGGCGCTCCGGTGAGAATACGGCTTCGGCAATGCCTTGCGCGGGATCCTGATCGAAATTGATGTTGGCCGTTCCGAAAGCTAGGTCGAGATCGGCGACAACCACTTCGGACTTGAACAGCGACGACATCGCCCAAGCCACATTGTGGGCAATGGTCGAGGAGCCGACGCCACCCTTGGCGCCGATGAAGGCGATCGAGCGGCCGATCGGCTCGGCTTCAGGATCAACGAAAATCGTCGATATCACGCTGACGATATCGGCCATCGACACCGGCGCGATGACATATTCGGAAATGCCGGAGCGGATGAGCTCGCGATAAAGCCCGACGTCATTATAGTGGCCGATGACCACGACTTTCGAGGTCGGATCGCAATATTCGGAGAGCTGCGTGAGCTGCGCGAGCAATTGCGTCGGCTCGCTGCGCGATTCCAGCAGGATCAGGTTCGGTGTCGGCGCCGATTGGTAGAATTCGATGGCGGTGGCGATGCCGCCCATATGGACCTTCAGATGGGCCTTCGCCATGCGACGATCCTCGCCGGCGCGCTCGACCGGATTGGCAACGCCCTCGGTCTCGCAAAATGCCTGAATCGAGATGCGCGGAATCGGCCGCAACGCCTGCATGGCGGCGATGTCCTGCTGCGAGGTTTCGCCGCCATCTACCGCTGTGTCGTAGGCAAGATTGCTCATTCTCATTTCTTTCCGTGACTGGCGCGGCTCAAGCTCAATACTCAACTTCCGAATTTCCGAAAAACTCTTCCGAAATGCCTCTCTGGCGGTAGACGTCGATCACCGCGCCGCGATTTTCCGCGTCGATATCGGATTGCTTGCGCGGTCCGAGCAGATCGGTCGGATTTACCATCTGGGCGGCAAGATTGTTCTGATACGAGCAACCGAAATCGGCATAGTGCTTGTTTTCCGAGGTCTGCAGCAGGTCTTCGGGCCAGCGCCCGCATCTGTCGGTCTGGGCCTTCACCGAGACATAGGCGACGCGGATCGGCGCCGACGCTTCGGCCGAAACCGACTGGTAGCTGGTCATGACGATCCGGTTCCGGCTGATGCCGCTGGCAATCGCAAGTCTGGCGAAATCGCGACCGGCCGCGGTCGCGGCGATCTCGTTGGCCGAACCGCTCGGGATCGAGATCGTCAGGGTCGGAGCGGCGCTCTTGTCATAGCCGTCCAGGAAGCCCAGAAGTGTGTCGCGCTGAGACCCGGTCATGCCGCGATCGCCGGCGCCCACCGGAAGATCGATCTTCTCGTTCTTCTCCGCAATCACGATCGGATGGTTGGTGCGATAGTCATCCGGAACAGCGCCGACCGTGATGCTGTCCCGGTTGGCGCAGCCCGCCAGCAATGCCGCGACTGCAACCGCCAGGACCGGAATGGCCGGCCGGTAGAGCCGCGAATGGCCGGGCCGCATCGCTGCGGTGATGGTCCTTGCCTTAAACGCTGACTGAGACATGTCCGCTTCCCCGCTTACTTGTAGATGAAACCGACAACGCCGTGATAACGGCCGTTGGGTTTGTCGGTCTGCATGCTGCCGTAGACGCGATTGACACGGCCAAGGAACATGCCGGCGCCATCGCTGGCGGCGTTGAAATTATCGTCCGGCTTGGCAAGAGCGTTGCGCGCCACCGGCTTCACCAGGTACGGCGTTATGATGATGACCAGCTCGGTCTCGTTGCGAACGAAATCCCGACTGCGGAACAGCGTGCCAAGCACTGGGATCTTGGTCAGCCCAGGCAGGCCGTTGACCGCCTGCCTGAGATCGTCGCGGACGAGGCCGGCGATCATCATCGAGCCGCCGGAGGGCAGCTCTACTGTCGTGTCGGCCAAGCGTTTGCGGAGCGACAGGACGTTCATGCCGGGGCTTGTTACACCCTCGGACAAAGATACTGATCCCTCCGTTGTCGGCTCGGAAACCGAAGTCCTGACCTTCAAGCTGATGCGGCCGGGAGAGAGCACCACCGGCTGGAATTCCAGGCCAATACCGTATTCGATCTTCTCGATTGAATACGTCTTCAAACCGGTCTGATTATCGTCGGATACGGCTTGGGAAACGCTGCTCGCCATATTGTACTCGCCGCCGACTTTGAAAGTCGCCTTCTCGCCGGATACGGCCGTCAATGTTGGCTCGGCCAGAGTTTTCATGACGCCCGACTGTTCCATAGCGTTGACGTAGGCATCCAGCGTCGAGCCGCCGATAGCGAAGCCAGAATTCGACAGCGACTTGCCTAAACCGGTGAAATTGTCGCTTACCGCACCCCAACTGATGCCATTGCTGTCACCGTTGCCGATCAGGTTGACGCCGAGTTGCTTCATCACCGAGCGGCTGACTTCGGCCACCGTCACCTTGAGCGTCACCTGGTCGTCGCCGATGATCTGCAGCAGGTTGACGATCTGGCTGACGCGACGCTCGGAATCCGGATTGTCGATGTCGACACCGGCTTCGGCCGAGCCGCCGGAGGCGGTCTGCGAATATTGTCCCGTGGTCGCTTCACCGCCGGACACGAAGATGGTGGCCAGATCGACCGCGCGCTTGGCATCCAAGGGCGTGTCCACGGTTCCGGTCAGGACGACGTTGTCGTTCAGCAATTCGACCGTGATGGTCGATGACGGGATGAAGCGCCTGATATAGTCTTCCAGCCCGGCAACGTCGCGTTCGACTGCCAGATCCAGGCTGACGATCTGTTCGCCATTGGGGCCGAAGACGAAGATGTTGGTGTCGCCCACCGCCTTTCCGAACAGATAGATGCGCCTGGCGGTGCGGGTCACCGCATCGGCGACCGCCGGATTGGCGACGAGAATATCATAGGCATCGCTCGGCAGGTCGATGACCACCGATTTGTTGAGGCCGAGCTTGACGCGCTGGGTGGCGGTCGTAGCCGACACCTCGGCCTCCCTGCCTGCCGCATTAGCCTCGACGGGGCCTTGCGCATTCGTCCCAATGAGGAACAGGCCGATAGCCGCAGCCAGGGCGACCGGCAGTCTAGCGTTTAGCCTCATTGCCTTGCCCCCACTTCGGAAACTTCGCCTGACTTGATCAATCGTACTGTTCCGCGCCGCCCATTGCCGGAAACGAGATAATCGGCCTCGCCCAGATTCTTCTCCTGGGTGTCGCTGATCGACCGCAGCGCCAATGTCAGGCGATCCGCCATTTGCTGAGCGACGGTGATGATTTCCGCCTGCTGCGATGTCAGTTCCAGTGTCGCGGTCTGGCCGACCCTGGTCCTCTTGCCTTCCTCGTCCTCCTGGATGGTCTGGTCGATTGCCAGGACGCGAATGTTCTTGAGGATGGTTTCGGTCGTAAAACCGCTGCCGCCGCCCGCGGCATCGGCTCTGCGGGTCATGATGACATCGACGAAATCATTGGGAAGAATGAAGCCGCCGGCCGAAGTGTCGGCCGATACGGCTGTGGCGACGGCCCGCATGCCGGAGGGCAGGATCGACGACATGAAGCTCTGTCCCTCGCCGATCAGCTTGGACCGCCGCAGCGGCTCGCCGGCATACATCGCGACACGGGCGACGCCGCCTTTCAGCTTCTCAAGCGCATCGGGCTCGGCGGCGCGGGTGATGAAATTTGCGTTGACGCCGTCGGCCGGCCAGGACTGCCAGCTGATGTTGTTCTCGAGCGGGCTGCCCATCGGAACGTCGCCTGACAGGACAAGCACGTCCTGCAGCGCGATTGCCGGCGCCGTGGGGCCGGAATCGACGATTTGAGGCGGCGGAGCCGCCACCATGTTTTTTGCAACATATCCTGCGCCACCCGCCGCAGCCACCGCCACGCCTAGAATGATCAGTCGGGATGCTGGCATCTGTCCGAACCTCGCCTTGGCAAACCACGTAGCCAAGCCGGACCTTGCAGCGGCAATCGTCAAAACAAGGTTAATTTAATACTTACGATCGTGATTAATTTAAGGTTTACATAAATTTGAGGCATCGCTCCGGACCGCAAAAAAGGCTGCCAAGCTGCCTGCTTCAACGCCAAATCGAAGAATGGTAGGCATGGTCTGACGAGAAAATGTTGGCGGCGAGAATCAGACCGCCAGCCTTGCAAGTGCCCACGTCATCAAGGGCGAATTCGGAAATGTGAGCAGGCCGCCAATGCCAAGCGCGATGCCATAGGGAACGCCTGATGTCTCGTCGGCGAAATGGCGTAAAAACGGATTATGGCTTGTAACGGCCGCAAGCGGCGATTTCCGATAGACAAGGATTGCGAGCGTCAGCAGGCCACCGATGAATGTCGAGACCACGAGATATTGGATGAGATCGACATTGAGCCCCATCCACACGGCAGTGGCGGCCAGCAGCTTGGCGTCGCCGCCTCCCATGCCGCCGAGCGCGAACAGACCGAAGGTCACGGCGAGAACCAAGCCACCGGCGGCGAAATGCCAGCCATAGGTTGCCCAGTCCATTCCCGTCAGCGGCGCGACCAGGGCGAAGACTGCCACAAGCAGCACCGGCACGCGATTGGCGATCGTCATCGACAGCATGTCGGAGATCGCGGCGAAAAGCATGCAGAACGGAAAGACGACGAAGATCAGGGCTTCAAGCATCTGCGCGGGGCCTATGGTCAACTATGCCTAGCCCAGCTTAGACATGTTCGATTAACGATTGATGAGGCTGCGAGCTGAAATCTGCGGTACGACGAAACAGGGCCGCCAGTGAGGCGGCCCTGTTCAACGACAAGACGTCGTGATCTGTTACGAATTGTTGATCGAAGTGGCGATCCCGTTGAACTTCGCGTTCAGCGCGTTGCCCAGCGAGCCGGCGCCGACCATGATGGCGAGCGCGATGAGAGCGGCGATCAGACCGTATTCGATAGCGGTCGCGCCGGATTCGTCCTTCACAAAACGTGCAATGAGATTAGACATTCGAGAGCTCCTACTCCACGTGTTACAGCAGTTCCGTCAACTTCTCTTGGCGGCTGATCGGATATTGCCAATCTACGGAGAAGCTCTTTCGATCGGCTTAATAAACAGCCTTACCGATTCCTTTCCGGCTTCGATGACATTGCGTGGTTAACCGTAAACTAAGTGACGCTATGGCCCGACAGGCACGTCACGGGCCGCGAAAGGCGCAATTTAGCGATTTGGGAAAAGGGCCGCCCCCTGCAGGCGATCACGATTCCGATCCCGACATCACCACAGCACTTCTCCGATTAACCGTTGGTTCACCAATCTCGTTCATGTTCCGTTGAGCAGTTTGCCGCCGTGGAGCGCTTCAATGACCGGGCCGAGATCGTCCTTTCCGATTGCCGCGCTCCTTGCCGCCGCGGCCTTTGTCGTGCCGGTCAAGGCTGGCGCCGGCATCGAGGTCACGATGAATCAGGCGAAGATCGTCAAACTGTCGCGCGCCGCCGATACGATTGTCGTCGGCAACCCGGCGATCGCCGACGCCTCCGTGCAGGATGCTTCGACGATCGTGCTGACGGGCAAAGGCTTCGGCGTCACCAACCTCGTCGTCCTCGATCAAGAGGGCCGTCCGATCGTCGACGAGCAGATCACCGTCGTGCGGCAGGATGCGTCGTCGGTGCGCATCTATCGGCGTGCCGAAATACAGACCATGTCCTGCACGCCGTATTGCGAAAGCTCGTACAAAAGCGATGCGGAGAAGGCCTCGGAAGCCGAGATGAGCGCCGGCCGGTAACGAGCGGATTGTTCTCACCCCGCTGAAATGCCGCTTCGGTTGTCGGCCTGTTAAAGCCTCTCCCTCAAATTTAACGATCATACAAACCGCACTTCAATGGCTTTCCGCTAATATTCCCTCCGACACCCCTTCAGGATCGGCAGACACGGGACATGATCAGAGCAGGACTCGCAGGCTTTTCCGCGCGCTTCCTTGGCGACCGGCGCGGCAGCACGGCTTTGGAGTTCGCGATGCTTGCCGTGCCATTTGCGCTCCTCATCTTTGCCATACTGGAGAGCTGCATATCATTTGCCGGGCAAGAGGTGATGGCCAACATCACCGACGATGTCGCGCGCCAGCTTCGGACGGGCCAGGTAAGGCAGGCCGATGTGACCGAGGCCACGCTGAAGACCATGATCTGCAGCCGGCTGGAGATCATGGTCGCCAAGGACTGCCCGGGATTGGAGGTGGACCTGCGCGAGTATCCGACCTTCGCCGCCGCGGCCCAGGCGGGCTTCAAGATCCAAGACCGCGAAATCGTGCTGACCGGCACGGACCCCGCGGCTTTTACGGTATCCCCAGGCTTGGCTGAATCAATAAACATGCTGCGGGTTTTTTATAAATGGCCCGTCATGACCGATTTCATGGCCAAGTCGATGGCCAATCTGAAAGACGGCAACACGCTGCATTTCGCATCGGTGACCTGGCAGAACGAGCCGTTCGACAATTGAAAACGCACCGTTGCGTGGGTGGGAAAAGGACGAAGGCATGGGGCGTGCGGGGGCACATGAGTGGATCGCTGGGATATGCACGAAAACCATCCGGTTCTGCTCCGATCGCCGCGGTGTCGCGGCCGTTGAGTTTGCCTTCATCGTGCCCGTCCTGCTGATCATGTACTTCATGACCATGGAAGCCTCACAAGCCATCGAGACCAGCAAAAAGGTCAGTCGCATCGGCAGCATGGTGGCGGATCTCGTTACCCAGCAGCAGACCATCACGGCAGCCGATCTCGATGCGATCATGCAGATCGGCAACTCCACCCTTCAGCCGTACAACCGATCGACCCCGGAAATCATCATCACCGCAATACAGGTCACGGACGAAACGACGCCGAAGGCACTGGTCGTGTGGTCACGCAAGATGGTCGGTAGCGCCTTCAGCGCCGCCACCGCCAAAAACTCCATCACCAAGGTTCCACCGGCGCTCGAGATCAAGGGTACCTTTCTCATTCGCGTCGAAAGTAATCTCGCATACCAGCCGATCATCACCTGGTCGGTGGACAGTGAGAAGCGGCTCGGATTGAGTTCGGCTTTCGACTCGATATCGATGGGCGAAACCTATTATCTCAGGCCCCGCAGGAGCCCGACGATTCCCTGCAGCACCTGCTGAAACGACCGCGCACGACTCCGGCCGCCATTGCTATCGGCCGTTGCCTGACACCAGGCGCACGATGGCTGCAGCCATCGCGTAATCCTTCGGGCCAGCGACGGCGAAGCCGCCGGAATGTTTCGATTCCAGAAGATCGTAGACATCCGGCGACATCGATCTGAGATTGATGAGAAACACCGTGAGCCGCCGTTTGGCTTCGGGATCGAGATCGCTGCGGACGGCATGGGGACCATACCGCAGCAGGCCGGACGTCCACACGACCTGAAGTGCTGCTTTCGAAAGCCCTGCCATTTCCAGCCTGGCGACCGTGCCGCCCGCAACATCCGGCTGGCCATCGGCCACCGCCGGCATCCAGCCGAAGATGGCATCGGCCTCGCCATCGACCAGCATCGTTTCAGCCGCCGCAGCCGAATTGGCGTGCGTCAGAAATGGCGCATCCTTGGCGATCATGACGCCTTCGGCCAGCCCGGCAAGCGGCAAAAGAGAACCGCCGACACTGTCCGGAGGCACCATGGCGACCCGATGTGCCTCCATCGCGGCCAGATCTGGGACCTTGCCGTCCCGCGTCAGCAAGACGGATCGGATGCCGATCACGCCGCCGGAATCGACAGGGCGCCACAAGAGGCTCGACGCATTCGCAACGTTCGGATGCGGTCGCCGAATAGACCGCATATTTGATGTGGGCGTTGGCTTGCGCCTCGATCAGCGCCCCGTAGTCGCGGGAAACGACAAACTCCACCTTCATGCCGAGCGCCTTGGTGTAGGCGTCCGTCAACAGCGCCAGACCCGGAACGGTGTTGCCGGCGCCGGGCTCGGCGACGATGCCGACACGAAACGTGCCGATGTCATCCCGCCAGTCGGCGCGCACCGGGTTTGACTAGGCCGCACCCAGCAGCGTCATGATGACTGCGGAGGCCTTCAAGGCATGCCTCATGTGAGTTCCCCGCTGGTTTTCGTCGATCCACGCCGATGTCGGCATTTCGCCACATCTCAACTATCGCGCCAAGCCGTCTGCTTCCGAATTGCCAATGGCGGCGCGGCCCCCTATGTCTGGGCGGACAGACAAACGATAATAATGAATCCCTGCAATGGCGCGCGCCTTCCTTTTTGTTCTCGATTCCTTCGGCATCGGCGGCGCGGCCGACGCAGAGCGCTATGGCGACGCCGGTTCCAACACGTTCGGACACATCGCTAGAGCCTGCGCCGAAGGCCGGGCGGATCGCGAGGGGCTGCGCAAAGGCCCGCTTTTCGTACCCAACATGCTCTCGCTCGGCCTGGGCCACGCGGCGAAAACCGCGACAGGATTCAGCATCGACAGCGGCGGCGAGGCCCAGCTCGCCTCCGCCTTCCATGGCGCGGCGCAGGAGATTTCGAGCGGTAAGGACACGCCATCGGGCCATTGGGAAATCGCCGCCTTGCCGGTTCGCTTCGACTGGGGCTATTTCCCGGACACGGTTCCCGCCTTTCCAGCCGAACTGACCGAAGCGATCATCCGCGAAGGAGAGGTGCCGGGCATTCTCGGCAATTGCCATGCCCCGGGCACCGAGATCATCGAGCGTTTCGGGGAGGAGCATATCCGCACCGGCAAGCCGATCTGCTACACGTCGGTCGACTCCGTCCTGCAGATCGCCGCGCATGAAGTTCACTTCGGCCTGGAACGGCTCTACGAATTCTGCAAGGTGGTGCGCAGGCTGGTCGATCCGCTGAACATCGGACGGGTGATCGCGCGGCCCTTCATTGGGGAAGCCGCCGCCAGCTTCGAACGGACGCACAACCGCCGGGACTATTCGGTGCCGCCGCCTGAACCGACTCTGCTCGACCGGTTGACGGCGCGCGGCAGCCGGGTCATCGCGGTCGGCAAGATCGGCGACATCTTCGCCCATCGCGGCATTTCGGAAGTGCGCAAGGCCGCCGGCAACATGGCAATGTTCGACAAGGCGCTCGGCGCGATGGCTGACGCGGGCGACGGCGATCTCGTCTTCGCCAATTTCGTCGATTTCGACACAGAGTTCGGCCATCGGCGCGATGTTGCCGGCTATGCCGCGGCGCTCGAGGCCTTCGACCGGCGGCTGCCGGAGGCGCTTGCACGACTGAGGCAAGGCGACCTTCTCATCCTCACGGCAGACCATGGCAACGATCCGACCTGGCACGGCACCGATCATACACGCGAACGCATTCCAGTGATCGGCACGGGACCAGGTTTTGACGGCGACATTGGGCTCAGAACGACGTTCGCCGACATCGGTGAAACCGTCGCCGAGCATCTTGGGCTGGCACGCGGCCGTCACGGCACCTCCTTCTATGCAACGATAGGCGGCCATGCCTGAGTTGCCTGAGGTCGAAACGGTGCGACGGGGCCTGCAGCCGGTTCTGGAAGGCGCCCATATCGTCCGCGTCGAGGCACGCCGGCCCGACCTGCGCTTTCCGTTTCCCGAAAAATTCTTGGAGAGGCTGACCGGCAAGACAATTACAGCGCTCGGCCGCCGGGCCAAATACCTGACGATGCATCTGAAAGGCGGTCCGGTGCTGATCTGCCATCTCGGCATGTCGGGGTCGTTCCGCATCGAAACGTCCGATGACAGCGAAATGCCCGATAGCAGCGAAGTGTTGGGCGCGTTTTATCACGAGCGCTCGAAAAGCGCGGTACACGACCATGTCGTCTTCCATATCGTTTCTCCCGAAGGCGCCCGGTCCCGCGTGACCTTCAACGATCCGCGCCGTTTCGGCTTCATGCTGTTTTCCGAAGGGGCGCCCGACACGCATCCGATGCTCGCGGGGCTGGGCGTCGAGCCGACAGGCAATGCGTTGGACGGCGAGTTGGTCGCCTCGCTGCTGAAAGGCCGGAAGTCGCCGCTGAAGGCAGCACTTCTCGATCAGCGGCTGATCGCCGGGCTCGGAAATATCTATGTGTCGGAGGCCCTGTGGCGCGCCGGTCTGTCGCCGTTGCGCGAGGCGGGCACCATCGCAAGTCCTGGAAAGAAGGCCAAACAGCAGCGCGACGCCCTGGCCGAAGCCATCCGCGCGGTGATCGCCGACGCGATCGCCGCCGGCGGATCGTCGTTGCGCGACTATATGCAGACCGACGGGTCGCTGGGCTATTTCCAGCATTCGTTCGCGGTCTACGATCGCGAGGGCGAACCCTGCTCCAAGCACGGCTGTGGCGGCCATATAGAGCGCATAGTGCAAAGCGGGCGTTCCACCTTCTATTGCCGGACCTGTCAGTTGTGAGCTAGGTGCCGGGTGTGACCTAGATGCCGAGTATGAGCTGGACGCCAGATGTAAGTTAGATGACTGAGTGAGGAGATACAGTCATGGCATATGAAACGATCATCGTGGAAACCCGCGGCAAGGTCGGGCTGATCACGCTTAACCGGCCGAAGGCGCTCAATGCGCTGAACTCCCAGGTCCTGGCGGAAATGGTCGCGGCCGTGAATGGCTTCTGCGCGAATGCCGACATCGGCGCGATGGTCATCACCGGCTCCGAAAAAGCCTTCGCGGCAGGTGCGGACATCAAGG
>NZ_RZSU01000073.1:0-32403 GCF_003997585.1 Mesorhizobium sp. M5C.F.Cr.IN.023.01.1.1
GCGCAATCCGTTCATCAATGCCGGCGCCATCGTCATTTCCGACATTCTGCTCGCCGGCCACCAGCCGCGCGAGGCGATCGGCGAGATCCTGCGCTTCATCCAGTTCCTGGCCGACGACGAGACCATCATCATCGACCGCGAAGTCGCTGCTTCGGAACGCGCCACCGGTTTTCGCAATTTGGCGCTTGCCAACTACATGAAATCCTTTGGCAATCTCAACCACGCGCCGGACCTGGCGCTGGGCGTCTATTTCCACCATTGCGCCATCGCCATGAGCTGCCGGCAACTGGCGTTGGCCGGTCGCTTCCTCGCCAATGGCGGCAAGAACCCGGCGACCGGCCATTCCGTGGTGTCAGCCGAGCGCGCCCGCCGCATCGGCGCGATGATGCTGACCTGCGGCCACTATGACGGCTCAGGCGATTTCGCCTTTCGCGTGGGCATTCCCGGCAAGAGCGGCGTCGGCGGCGGCATTCTGGCGATCGTGCCGGGCGTGGCCTCGCTCGCCGTCTGGGCGCCCGGCCTCAACGCCAACGGCAATTCCAGGCTGGGGTCGATTGCGCTGGAAAGACTGGCGAAGATGATGAACTGGTCGGTCTTCTCGCCATAAAGCTTGTGGCGCTTCAGATAAGAAAAATCCCGCGCTGTCGACAAGACAGCGCGGGATTCTTTGGTCAAAAGATCAGGCTAAGCCACCGAAAAGCTTAGAAGAAGCCTTTCCGCTGCCACCATCCGGCACGCTTCGGCTTTTCCTCGGTCTTTTCCTCTTCGGCAACGGTCGAGGACACGATCGGCTCAACCGGAGCATCTACCGGGACGGGCTTGCGTCGCGATGGGCGGACCTTCGGTTTTTCGTCGACGGCGGCCACGGCTGTTTCCTCCAAAACAGGTGCGGGAGCCTCGGCGACGATTTCCGGCTCGGCAACCGGCGTCTCGGCGACGACGTCCGCCGCAGCCTTCTTTGGCTTGGCGGCGCGGCGCGGCTTCTTCGGCTTTTCGGCGCTCGGCATGTCGTCATTGGCCGGAGCAAGGTCCACAGGCTCTTCGACCGGCGTTGCTGCTACCGGCTCGCTGGAGACGGTTACGCCCTCCAAGACTTCGCCTTGGGGGCCGTCAGCCGATTCTGCAGTGCCTGCATCGACCTCGCCTTCGCCGTCTTCACGGCGATTGCGCTTGCCGCCGCGCTTGCCGCGCCGGCGCTTCTTGCCCTGACCTTCATCCGGCGCCCGACCTTCATCAGGCTCTCGACCGTCATCCGACGCTTCCACCGCCTCGGTGACGCCGACCTGGTCCTCGTGGTCTGCTTCAGCGCCTTCATCGCTTGAGGCTTCGGAGACGCCATCGGCTGTGGCCGAGAGGGACGCGCCTTCCACGGGGGCGCCATGCTCGCGGTCGCGATCCTTGCCGCCGCGCCGTCTGCGGCGCTTGCGGCGCTTGCGGTCGCGGCCTTCGCCATCCTCGCTTAGCCTTGGCTGCTGCGGCTGCTGAGCTTGGCGCGGTTGCTCCGCCGGTGCAACGGCCGCGTCTTCCTCCTCCTCAATGACGATTTCGTCGGCGGGCTCTTCCGGCTCGACATAGGCGGGCAAGGTGCGCACCTCGACGAAGCCTTCAGGCTTTTCAGCCAGCGCGCCGCGGAAGATCGCATAGTGCTGGGCGCCGACCGTGTCGTCGGCTTCGACGGTGATGGTCAGGCCGAAGCGGCTTTCGAGTTCCACCAGCGTGCCGCGCTTGTGGTTGAGCACATAGAGCGCGGTCGCCGCCGGCGTCCGCACCGTGATGTGGCTGCGCGAATCCTTGAGCAGGAATTCCTCGATCGCGCGCACAACCATCAGCGCGACAGACGAATCGGACCGCACATGGCCGGTGCCGCCGCAATGCGGGCAAGGTTTCATCGTCGATTCCAGCACACTGGCACGGATGCGCTGGCGCGACATCTCCATCAGGCCGAAATGCGAGATGCGGCCGACCTGGATGCGGGCGCGATCGTTCTTGAGGTGATCCTTCAGCCGCTTCTCGACGGAGCGGTTGTTGCGGTTCTCCTCCATGTCGATGAAGTCGATGACGATCAGACCCGCAAGATCGCGCAGCCTCAGCTGCCGTGCGACTTCCTCGGCCGCTTCCAGGTTGGTGTGAAGTGCTGTGTCCTCGATCGAGTGCTCCTTGGTGGAGCGGCCCGAATTGACGTCGATGGCGACCAGCGCTTCGGTCTGGTTGATGATGATGTAGCCGCCGCTCTTCAGCGTCACCTGCGGCTGCAGCATGCGGTCGAGCTGCGCCTCGATGCCATTGCGCACGAAGATCGGCGTCGTGTCGCGGAACGGCTGCACGACCTTGGCGTGGCTCGGCATCAGCATGCGCATGAAGTCCTTGGCCTCGCGATAGCCCTCTTCGCCGGAGACCAGGATCTCGTCGATGTCCTTGTTGTAGAGGTCGCGCACCGAGCGCTTGATCAGGCTGCCTTCTTCGTAGACCAGGGCAGGGGCCGTGGACTGCAGCGTCAGATTGCGGACGTTTTCCCAAAGCCGCATCAGATATTCGTAGTCGCGCTTGATCTCGGCTTTGGTACGGCTTTCGCCGGCTGTGCGCAGGATGACGCCCATGCCCTGCGGCACTTCGAGATCGGCGACGACCTCCTTCAGCCGCTTGCGGTCCTGCGCGTTGGTGATCTTGCGCGAGATGCCGCCGCCGCGCGCCGTGTTCGGCATCAGCACCGAATAGCGGCCGGCAAGCGACAGGTAGGTGGTGAGCGCTGCGCCCTTGTTGCCGCGCTCTTCCTTCACGACCTGCACCAGGAGAATCTGGCGGCGCTTGATCACTTCCTGGATCTTGTACTGGCGGCGCACCGGCTTGCGGCGGTTGCGCGCTTCTTCCAGCGCATCCTCGGCGCCGACCGATTCGACCTCATGGTCCTCCGGATGCGAGGACTGCACCTCTTCCAGCATGCCGCGATCATTGTCGGTGGACGTGGCTTCGCCGGCCGTCTCCGCCTGCCGCACGGCTTCGGAAATCACATCCGCTTCGATGCTCGCGGCGATGGAATTTGGACCGCCTTCGGAAGGCCCAGTCTCATTATGGCTCGTCTCGCTATGGCTCGCCTCATCATGGCTCGTCTCATTACGACTCGCGTCAACATGACCGGCGACATCCTCGCCATGTTCCGAAGTACCGGTCGGCGTGTCGACATTTTCGGAAACGGCATCGGCGTTATCCGCGACCGCATGCTCGCCGTGTTCGCCGCCCTCATTGGAACCGCTGTCATTGGACTCGACAGAATCGTCAGAATCGGCCGCACCTGCATCACGCTTGTGCTCGCCCCGGTCGCGGCTCTTGCCGCCGCGCCGGCGTCCGCGCCGCCCGCGATCGCGGCTCTGGCGGTCGTCGCCCTCGCCATCCTCATCGTCCTCGTCTTCAGCCTCCTGCGCTTCTGCGCGCAGCAGCGCCTGACGGTCGGCGACCGGAATCTGGTAGTAGTCGGGATGAATTTCACTGAAGGCGAGGAAACCGTGACGGTTGCCGCCATATTCGACAAAGGCTGCCTGAAGCGAGGGTTCGACGCGCGTTACGCGGGCGAGGTAGATATTTCCTTTGAGCTGCTTCTTGTCCTGGGATTCAAAGTCGAATTCTTCAATACGGTTACCGCGAACGACGACAACACGTGTTTCCTCCGGGTGGGAGGCGTCTATCAGCATCTTGTTGGGCATTATTTCGTTTCCCCCCGGCAGCCGTCAGCCGCAGCTTGCGGGGCAACGCCCGCCGCTGTGAGTGTGGATGAACATGGGTGCCGGGCAATTGAATGTCCGCCGACCGCTGCCTGAGCGCCATGGCGGTGCCGCCCGCAGCCATAATGGCGCGGTTTGCTGCGGACCTTTCCATGATTGCGCTTGAAGCCATCGTAACCAGCAGAACCTTTTTGAACCAAAGCCCGGGAAAACCGGACCAGCTTGTTTGCTCATACAGAGCCGGCGCGGGACAATCCCGGCCGTTTTCCTCACGCAGGCGCTTCCCCCGCCACGGGCTCGCACCTGCGAAATTCGTCGCGATCACCTGATACCTTTTTCGCCTGAAGCGAAAGGAGCCGTCGTTCATCTGAGCTGTAGCAGGAAGCTGCGGAGAAGGACGGTTCCAGGATTGCAGTGATCCAGCATCGCTTTTATGATTTGGCGGGTTGGAAGGCAACCCCGATTTCCGATGCCGGCAAAAAGCAGTTCCGCAACGGAAGCACAGCTTAAGCCTTTGGATGAAAAGGCTTGGTTAACCTTCTCTGGATACCAATCGTTAATTGAGTTCGCGGCCTAAACGGCATTTCGACAAGACGCCGACACTCCGACAAACAAGATTGGGCGCCTGGCGCCAAACCGGAGCGACTGGAAAGAGATGGGACTGGCAGTCTTCACGCACAAGAGTAGTCGCGCCGGAGGCCCTTTCTCCTACGCCGCCTACTTCCGAGCCGCTTGTCTGCTGTCGGTGGTTGTCGCTTGCCTGGCTTTTTCGCCGGTTTCCTTTGCTGCCGACGCACCGCTCGCAGTGACGAGCTACAAAATGGCGGGTGACGCCACCAAGATGCGCATCGTCATGAATTTCGATCGCGAACCCGATGTCAAATGGTTTCTGCTGCGCGGCCCCCACCGTCTGGTCGTCGACCTGCCAAGCACGAAATTCGCCATCAATGCCAAGGATTTGAAGGCGCGCGGCCTGGTCAGGAGCGTGCGCTACGGCGATCTCGGCGAGGGGGTGTCGCGGCTGATTCTCACCGGCAAGGGTCCGTTCGCCGTCGACAGGCTCGACGTGCTCAAGAACGATGACAACAGCGGCTACCGCATCGCAATCGACATGTCGGCAGCGTCCGTGCGGGAGTTCGACGCCGCTCTTGCCAATCAGGCGCTGACCACCGGCTCGACGGTCTCCTCCGACAAGGGTGGCAGGGTCGGCACCGGCCCGGTCTCCAATCCAGGTCATCGCTTCACCGTCGTCATCGATCCAGGCCATGGCGGCATCGACGGCGGCGCCGAGGGCCTGAACGGCACGGTCGAGAAGAACGTCACGCTCGCCTTCGCCACCGAATTGCGGGAAAGACTTGCCGCAGTCGGCAAATACGACGTGTTCATGACGCGCGAGACAGATCAATTCCTGCGGCTGGACGACCGCGTGCGCATTGCCCGCCAGCACGAGGCCGATCTGCTCATCTCGATCCACGCCGACACGATCAGGGTCAAGGGCCTTCGCGGCGCAACCGTCTACACGGTCTCCGACAAGGCTTCCGATCCCGAAGCGCAGGCGCTCGCCGACCGTGAAAACCTTTCCGACCAATTCGCCGGCATGGAAATCAAGGACGACAACAAGGAAGTGACCGACATCCTGATCGACCTGATTCGCCGCGAAACGCACAGTTTCTCGATGAGTTTCGCCCAGACTTTGGTCGGCCAGCTTTCCACCAGCGTCGGCCTCATCAACAATCCGCAGCGTTCGGCCAGCTTCAAAGTGTTGAAGGCGCCGGATGTCCCCTCCGTGCTGGTCGAACTCGGCTATCTGTCGAATGCCAAGGACGAGGCGCAACTGCTCAGCGCCGATTGGCGCGGCAAGGCGGCCCAGAGCATAACCAATGCCATCGCCCTGTTCGCTTCAGCCAAGGCCGGAGCCGGAACTGGAGGCTGAGAAGCCGGCCCTCGCCACAACCAGAGGCAGCGTTGCACGACGACAACACTTTGCACTTATATTTTCGCCATTCGAAGCCGAAATTCCAGGCTGCCGCATTTTGCCCACATGGTGGCGACAAGGGTTTTCGATTACCGGTCGGGATCGCCTCGAAAGCTTGCGCGCAAGGCGGCTTCATTTAGGAAATTCCGAACCAAGGACTGGAGCGGGCATGATTCGTCTCATTGGCTATTTCTTCGGCATCGGCACGGCGCTGGCCCTTTTGGTCGCGGCGGGCGTGGCGATCTATATCAGCCATTTGTCGAAGGATCTGCCCGACTACGAGGTGCTGGCCAAGTATGAACCGCCGGTGACGACCCGCATCCATGCGTCCGACGGTGCGCTGATGGCCGAATATGCGCGCGAGCGGCGCCTGTATTTGCCGATCCAGGCGGTGCCGGATCGTGTCAAGGCGGCCTTCCTGTCTGCCGAGGACAAGAATTTCTACAATCACCCCGGCATCGACATGACCGGCCTTGGCCGCGCAGTCATGGTCAATCTCCAGAATTTCGGTTCGGGCAAGCGCCAGGTCGGCGCCTCGACGATCACCCAGCAGGTGGCGAAAAACTTCCTGTTGTCCTCGGACCAGACCTACGAGCGCAAGATCAAGGAGATGATCCTCGCCTTCCGCATCGAGCAGGCCTATTCGAAGGATCGCATTCTCGAGCTCTACCTTAACGAGATTTTCTTCGGTCTCGGCGCTTATGGCGTCGCCGGCGCAGCGCTCACTTATTTCGACAAGGCGGTGAATGAACTCACCGTGGCGGAGGCGGCCTATCTGGCGGCTTTGCCGAAGGGTCCCTCCAACTATCACCCCTTCAAATATGCCGACCGCGCGATCGAGCGCCGCAATTGGGTCATCGACCAGATGGTCGACAACGGCTACGTCACGCAGGAGGAAGGCGCCAAGGCCAAGGCCGAGCCGCTCGGCGTCAAGCCACGCCGCTCCGGCACCTATCTGTTCGCCGGCGAATACTTCACCGAGGAAGTGCGTCGCCAGATCAGCGCGCGCTACGGCGAGAATGCGCTCTACGAGGGCGGCCTGTCGGTCCGTACGACGCTCGATCCCAAGATGCAGCTCATCGCCCGCAAAGCCATGCAGAACGGCCTGATGAAGTTCGATACGCTGCGCGGCTATCGCGGGCCGGTGAAGACCATCAGCGTATCCGGCGACTGGGGCGTGCCTTTGAGCGAAGTCAAGGGACTGGACGACGTGCCCGAATGGTCGCTCGCCGTCGTGCTCGACAGCTCGGAGAGCGGCCTGTCCATCGGCCTTCGGCCGACCCGGCAGATCTCGGGCGAACTCGTCAAGGATCGCGTCGAAGGCACCGTCAGCCGCGACGACATGAGCTTCGCCATGCGTCATGTGGTCGGCGGCAAGACCGTCAAGGCCAAATCGCCGGCGGACGTGCTGAAGCCGGGCGACGTTATCTTCGTGCAGAAGAAAGAGGGTGCGGACGGGGCCTATATCTTGCGCCAGGCCCCCGAAGTGGAAGGTGGCATGATCGCCATGGATCCGCATACCGGCCGTGTACTGGCCATGGTCGGCGGGTTCTCCTACTCGCAATCCGAATTCAACCGTGCCACGCAGGCGATGCGGCAGCCGGGTTCGTCGTTCAAGCCGATCGTCTATTCGGCCGCCCTCGACAATGGCTATACGCCGGCTTCGGTGATCATGGACGGTCCGATCACCATCAAGAGCGGCAACACGACCTGGACGCCGAAGAACTACGATGGAAGGACGGCTGGCCCGGCGACCTTGCGGTCCGGCATCGAGAGGTCGCGCAATCTGATGACTGTGCGCCTTGCAAACGACATGGGCATGAAGCTGGTCGCCGAATATGCCGAGCGCTTCGGCGTTTATGACCGTCTGGCGCCGTATCTGCCGATGGCGCTCGGTTCGGGCGAGACGACCGTGATGCGCATGGTGTCGGCCTATTCGATCATGGCCAACGGTGGCAAGTCGATCAAGCCGACGCTGATCGACCGCATCCAGGATCGCTACGGCAAGACGGTGTACAGGCAGGACGAACGCGGCTGCGAAAATTGCAACGCCGCCGAGTGGCAGAACCAGCCTGAGCCGGAACTGGTCGACAATTCCGAGCAGGTGCTCGATCCGATGACCGCCTATCAGATTACCTCGATGATGGAGGGCGTCGTCGAGCGCGGCACCGGCGCCACGGTCGCCGAACTCGGCCGCCACATCGCCGGCAAGACCGGAACGACAAACGATGAGAAAGATACCTGGTTCATCGGCTACACACCCAATCTCGTTGTCGGCCTTTATATGGGCTACGATCAGCCGAAAGGTCTTGGCAAGGGCGCGACCGGCGGCGGCCTCGCCGCGCCGATCTTCAAGGACTTCATGCGCGTGGCGCTGGACGGCACGCCCAATGTCGATTTCCAGGTTCCCGAAGGCATGAAGCTGATCGCCATCAATCGCAAGACCGGCATGGCTGCCAACCCAGGCGACGCTGGCGCCTTTATCGAAGCTTTCAAGCCGGGCACCGGCCCCGCCGACAGCTATTGGGTGATCGGCATGGGTGCGGACGGCTCCAACGCCTCCGGCGGCGCGCTGTCGCCACAGGCCAACCAAGCCATCCAGTCCGGCGGCGGCGGGCTATATTGACATAGCACATGGTGTTCTGGGCCGGCCTTTCGGGCCGGCCCATTTCGCTTTACAGGTGGCGGTGCCGTCCCTATGTATCGCGCCAACCCAGCTCTGTTTAAGCAACAGGGCACAATTCAGCACAGGACAGAACGACCAGCCATGCGCGCGGAAACGCAGAACATTGTCGACGAAATCAGGCAGGCGATAACCCTGCTGAGGAGGCATCTTTGACTGGGATCAAGCCATAAAGCGGCTTGAATACCTGAATGTGCGTGCCGAGGATTCGAGCCTCTGGAACGAACCGCTGGAGGCGCAGAAGCTGATGCGTGAGCGCCAGGGCCTCGAGGAAGGCATCGCCGCGGTCAAAGGCCTCACCCAGGCGCTGGAAGACAATATCGGCCTGATCGAGCTTGGCGAGGAAGAAGGCGACGAGAGCGTCGTCGCCGAGGCGGAAGCGGCGATCCGCTCGATGCGCGGCGAAGCCAAGGCCCGCCAGATCGAGACGCTGCTGTCGGGCGAGGCGGACGCCAACGACACCTACCTCGAAATTCATGCGGGCGCAGGCGGCACCGAAAGCCAGGACTGGGCCTCGATGCTCCTGCGCATGTACACGCGTTGGGCCGAGCGGCGCCGCTTCAAGGTCGAGGTGCTGGAAGTGCATGACGGCGAAGAGGCCGGCATCAAATCCGCCACCCTCCTGATCAAGGGCCACAACGCCTATGGCTGGCTGAAGACGGAATCCGGCGTTCATCGTCTCGTGCGTATTTCGCCCTACGACAGCAATGCGCGCCGCCACACGTCCTTTGCCAGCGTCTGGGTCTACCCCGTGATCGACGATACGATCGAGATCGACGTTTCCGAATCGGATGTTCGCATCGACACCTATCGTTCGTCCGGATCGGGCGGTCAGCACGTCAACACCACCGATTCGGCGGTCCGCATCACCCATCTCGCCACCGGCATCGCGGTCGCCTGCCAGGCCGAGCGCTCCCAGCACAAGAACAAAGCGAAGGCCTGGGAGATGCTGCGCTCGCGGCTCTACGAGGAAGAGCTGAAGAAGCGCGAGGCGGTGGCGAACGCCACCGAAGCGTCGAAAAGCGATATAGGCTGGGGCCACCAGATCCGCTCCTACGTTCTGCAGCCCTATCAGCTGGTGAAGGATCTGCGCACTGGCATCGAGAGCACAAGCCCGTCGAGCGTGCTGGACGGCGACCTCGACGATTTCATGGAGGCGTCGCTGTCGCAGCGCATCGAGGGCGGCGCCGGCGAAGTGGTGGCCGATATCGACTGAAGCTCCTACCGCCAAAGCAGCAGGAACATCACGCTAGAGTAACAGGCTCTCACTCTAATTGAGCGGTCGCTTTACGGCTTTGTTTTTTCATCCAATTTTCCACAACGACTTCTACCTTCGGGCTAGATGTTGCTGGCCTGCCGGCGTCTAGCCCGGAACCACTGCGAGCTGAATCTCGTTACCTGCGATCCCATCTGCCGGGGTTGGTGAAAGTCACTGTCGCCAACCCCGGCAGGCTGGTTCCGGCTGCAGATGTCGGCGCTCGGTCTGCACAGCAATTTCTTGCGCCAACAAAGGAATCAGCCCAGCATCCGAAGGCTGGGGGGAAAAAAGCATTTATGGCCGGACGCGGCGTATCTGCGACCTTACGATCCGGCCACTGGGAAGACACGTTCTGGGAACGGGCAAGCGAAACGCTTGATAACTCGTTGATAGGAATTGCGCCCATGCCTGCTCTCAAAACCCGATCGGCCTCAGCCGTCCAGACGGCGCGCCGCCCCCTGAATTCAACCATTGCGGTGGTGGCTCTGACGGCCGCCATCATTGCATTTGCAGCGCCGGCTTTGGCGCACGACGCCACGCCGACTGCAGCGAGGCCGCAAGGCTGGAGTTACCCATTCTCCTGTTGTTCTGGCTATGATTGCCGCGCGGTCTCGCAGACGTCGATCAGCGAGCGTCCGGAGGGCTATGTCATCAAAGGGACAGGCGAGGTCGTGGCCTACAGCGATGCACGGATCAAGAATTCGCCAGATGGCGAATATCACTGGTGCTCGGTCGCCGGCGCCAATGACGGAAAGACCATCTGCCTGTTCGTGCCACCGTCATCGTTTTAATGCGTGTCGCCCAAAAGCCTGCCCCAAGGGCCTGAACCATGGCTAACCCGGGATCCACAGCGGTTTTGGGTAACGACAGGCATTGAAGCGTGCCACGCCTCCGACGCTGGCAAGTAAGTCTGCTGACAGGCAGTTGTCGGAAACGTCTCTCTATGTTTGTCTTGCCGTGCGGGCGGGAGGCAATCGTGAGGGAGGCGTTCATGACCATAAAGGCAAGCTGCCACTGCAGGGCGACGACGTTCGAAGTTTCGGAAGCGCCGCAAACCGTAACCCAATGCACCTGCTCCTTCTGCTCGAAGCGCGGCTCGTTATGGGCCTACTACACGCCGTCGCAATTCAAGCTCACCAGCCCGCTCAAGAATGTCTCGTTCTACCGGTGGGGGTCGAAAACGATCAAACACGGTTTCTGCGCCACCTGCGGCTGCGGCACCTTCACCGAAACGCCGGACTGGTCGACCGGCAAGCCGGATTTCGACAATCCGAAAATCAGCGTTAATTCGCGCCTGTTCGACGATTTCGACCTCGATCAGGTCGAGGTCGTAATCATCGACGGGAAGAATCTCTGGTAGCCGATAATCTCTGGTAGCCGATCAGAATTGCGCAATACCGAGGCCGTGGAATTGACCGGGAAAAGCCATAGCCCGCCGCTTTTCCCGTTCCATTTTTCGCCGCATTTCATGTTACAAGACATTAGAGCGACGTGCGTCCACTTGGACGCACAAAGTACGCTCTAAGACTTTGAATGTATGCATCGTGCTTTCCGAAAATCGACGATTTTCAGGCCGATGCAACGGAAGGGCTGATGCGGCGCGCCACCGGTGGGACCGCGGACTGGAGAGGGGACTACCCGATGAAAAAGACTGTGCTCGTCGCCGTGGCGACGGCTGTGCTCGTGAGTGCCTGCACCACAACCGATCCGTACACCGGAGAGCAGAAAGTTTCCAACACTGCTGCCGGCGCCGGCATCGGCGCGCTGGCTGGTGCGGGACTCGGCCTGCTTGCCGGCGGCAACGATCGCCGTAATGCGCTGATCGGCGCCGGCGTCGGCGCGCTCGCCGGCGGCGCCATCGGCGCCACGATGGACCAGAACGAGGCCGAACTGCGTCGGCAGCTTCAGGGCTCCGGCGTCAGCGTCACCCGCACCGGCGACCAGATCATCCTCAACATGCCGTCCGACATCACCTTCAACGTCGACCAGGACGCGGTGAAGCCCGGCTTCTATCAAGTTCTGAATTCGGTCGCACTTGTGCTGAACAAGTTCCGGCAGACCACCGTCGACGTGTTCGGCCACACCGACTCGACCGGTGGCGACGAACACAATTTCGACCTGTCGCAGCGCCGCGCGCTGGCCGTTGCCAACTATCTGTCCGGGCAGGGCGTCGATTCACGCCGCTTCGCCGTCACCGGCTTCGGCAAGACGCGTCCGATCGCTTCCAATGCGACGGCCGCCGGCCGTGCTCAGAACCGCCGCGTCGAGATCCAGCTTTCACCGCTCACCTGAGCAAGCCGGCATCGAACATGAAGACGGCCCCGCAAGGGGCCGTTTCTGTTTGGGTTCTGGATTAGGGTCGGACCGGCTGATCGACAATTGCCGCAACGATCCGGCGCACGATCGGAAGGACAATCAGCAGGCTCGGAAACGCAACAAGCCATGATACGCCCCATGCGTATGACCAGGTCGCTACGAAACCGTTCGTCCAACCCGTGCCGATTGCGGTCGAAACCGCCGAGATGATGCAGGTCATGAGGATTGAGAGAACGAACGGCATTACCACTGCATTGTAGGAAGGCGGCAGTTTCCTCAGCTTCAATGTCTTTTGCGGTGATGCTTTCATGGATATCTCCAATCAGAAAATGTTTATGAGCGCGGTCAGGCGATCTGTGCCGTTTGCAGGGCCAGTTCTCGGATAAAGCTTCGTAGCGAACGCGGCTCGCGGCCCAACGCGGCGCGCAACGTCAGACTGTTTCCGCCGAGGCCATATTTGGCGTAATGGTCATGGACTTTAGCCAGCAGCTGCAATTGGCGGTCGTCGTAGGGAAGGCGGGCATTCTCTGCCCACTCGCCAAAAGTCGGCTCGCCAGCAGAGAGAGGGCGACCAAGCTCCTCGCTCATCATTGAAGCAATCTCTTCCCGGCTATGCATACCGTCCGCGCACAGCTCAAGGGTCGCATAAGACAACCGCGCTTCGGTCAAAGCGATCGCTGCCACTTCAGCGACATCGCGGTAATCGACACGCGCCAGCTTTGCTGTCTTTGGAAACGGTTCCGAGAAAACGCCATCCCTGACCACGGACGGCCAGGCGGCTGCGATATTCTGCATGAAATTGGCAGGATGCAGAATGGTGTATTCCATATTCGTCGAGTAGAGAGCATCCTCGACCGGCACCTTGCTCGCGTGATTTTTGAGCCTCGTATTGGTCGGCTGGATCACCGACGAGAAGACGAATTTTCGAACGCCTGCCCGTGCTGCAGCCTCAACCATGGCAACGCCCATGCCTGCTTCATCGGGGGCAAAGGCCGGTCCGATGTGAAAGACACCGTCGACGCCCTCGACGGCATTTTCGAGACTCTGAGGGTTGCGCAAATTGCCGGTCACGACCTCGGATGCCCCGAGTCTCCGGGCCTTTTCGGCGTTCTCGGGGTCGCGAATGAGTGCTCGAACACTGGCACTGCGGCGGATAAGTTCAGGCACGACAAGTCCGGCAAATCGGCCTGTTGCGCCCACGACCAGGACAGTTGGAGCGGGTGCTCGCATGACAATTTCCTTCGACGAAGTTGCCCTTTCGGGATTTCGTCTAGGGGATACAAGGCCGCGAACAGCGTTACAATTGTTTGGATTTGCGATAGTTTCTCTCGATTTTCGAGAGAAAATGGAGAAGCCATGAGCCGGATAGATGATTTTGAAGCTTTCATGGCAATCGTCGAGCATGGAAGTCTGACGGCCGCCGCACGCCGGCTGAACCGCTCACTCCAATCGATCAGCCGGTCTTTGGCGACGCTGGAAGAGTCCGTCGGGGTCGAACTTGTACAGAGAACGACGCGCCGCTCGACACCAAGCGAAGCCGGAGCGGCGTTTTTCCACCGCATCAAACCCGCTATTGACGAAATAAATGAAGCAAGACTCCAAGCCGCTAACCAGAGATCGGAACCATCAGGCATCCTGCGCGTGAGCGCGCCAGTTCTATTCGGCCCGGATTTCCTTATGCCTGTCATCGCCGACTACATGCGCATGTATCCGCGGGTCGAGGTTGACCTCCAGCTTTCCGATGAATTTGTCGACCTTGGTGCAGAGGGCCTCGATTTGGCAGTACGGATCGGCAATTTGCCGGATTCCAGCTTGCGAGCCAGACGCTTGGGCGCGTTGCGGCGCGTCGTATTCGGCTCGCCGTCCTACTTTGAACGCTGCGGCCAACCGACCCATCCCTTTGAACTGAGCAAGCACAGTTGCATCGTTCGAACCACCGACCAGCGTCCGGGTGAATGGATGTTTCAAATTGAAGGGAAACCTCGGCCGGTGAAAGTGGCTGGCAGTTTTCGCTCCAATTTGATGGCATCGGTCTATGCAGCCGCAGTTCACGGATTGGGTTTGGGCTACTCGCCCCTTTGGCAGATAAGGCATTTGGTGGATGATGGCCGCCTAGAGCTGGTTTTAACCGAATTCGAGCCGGTGCCCGTGCCGATACACGCCGTCTGGCCGGAGGGGAGATCATCTTCGGCCAAAGTTCGCGCCTTTCTGGATATGTTGGCATCCCGCCTGGAGCTCAAAAACCTGTAGCAGCCAATCAGACGAGACGACAGCGCGCGGTCGACCGCCTCGTAATCGTCAGTTTCGGCGAACGCCTCTGATTGCTTTAACGCGGCGGCGGCCGACCGCGCCTAAAACCGGCACGTCAAAACAGAGTTTCGCGCCTCACCTGAGCAAAGCGAATATCGAACATCAAAACGGCCCCGCAAGGGGCCGTTTTTGTTGGTATTTGAGATTTCTGCTGCGATCAGACCTTGGCGACGATCCGCATGAAGGCGGGCATGTCGTCGCCGAAGCCGACGGTTGCGTCATTGTCTTCTTGGCGATGGCGGGCGGGGCGGTTGCCGTCGCGCTGCGGCCTGGTGTCGCCACGTTCCGGCGCACGCTGTTCGTTGCGATTGCGATCGGGCGAAGCCTTGCGTTCGGGCGAAGCTTGGCGCTCGCTATTTTCCGAGCGGATCGCTTCCTTGCGCGCGCGCCGCTCACCGGCATCGGCGACCGCGGTCTCGGCCGCCACTGGCTGTTCCTCGCCCGCCACATCCGGTGCTGCAGATTCGCTTTGTTTGGCGTGGCGTTCGCGTGGCTTGCGTTCGCCCCTGGCGTTGCGGTCATCGTCCTTGCGGCCGGCGCGGCGCGGGGCGCCGCGGCCCCGGCGGGGAGCATCGTCCTCTCCGCCCTCGCTGGCGACGACCGTCGACAGATCGCCGTCATGCCACTCGATTTTGTTGCCGATCAGCCGTTCGATCGCGTCGATGTATTTGGTGTCGGACTTGGTGGCGATGGTGAAGGATTTGCCCGAGCGTCCCGCACGGCCGGTGCGGCCGATGCGGTGGACATAGTCCTCGGCATGGATCGGCACGTCGTAATTGAAGACGTGGCTGACATCGGGGATGTCGAGGCCGCGCGCCGCAACGTCCGACGCAACGAGATAGCGCAGTTTGCCGTCACGGAAATTGGCCAGCATCTGCATGCGCGCGCGCTGGTCCATGTCGCCATGCAGCGCGCCGGCGTCGAAATCATATTTCAGCAGCGAGCGGAAAAGCTCCGAGACCTCGATCTTGCGGTTGCAGAAGATGATGGCGTTCTTCAGCTCCGCATCCTCGGCCTTTATCAGATTGCGCAGCGTCTCGCGCTTGTCCCAGGGTTTCGAGCCGGATTTCACCAGCCGCTGGATGATGTTTGTGGCGGCGGACGCGGCCTTCGAAACCTCTACGCGCACCGGCGCGTGCAGGAATTTCTCGGTGAGCTTGGTGATCTCAGGCGGCATCGTCGCCGAGAAGAACAGCGTCTGCCTCGTGAAGGGGATCATCTCGCAGATGCGCTCGATGTCGGGAATGAAGCCCATATCGAGCATGCGGTCGGCCTCATCGATGACCAGGATCTCGACGCCGTTGAGCAGAAGCTTTCCACGCTCGCGGTGGTCGAGCAGGCGGCCGGGCGTCGCGATCAGCACGTCGGCGCCGCGCTCCAGCTTCTTGTCCTGCTCGTCGAACGACACGCCGCCGATCAGCAGCGCGATGTTGAGCTTGTGGTTCTTGCCGTATCTGACGAAATTCTCTTCGACCTGCGCGGCAAGCTCGCGCGTCGGCTCGAGGATCAGCGTGCGCGGCATGCGGGCCCGGGCCCGGCCCTTTTCAAGCCGGGTCAGCATCGGCAGCACGAACGAGGCCGTCTTGCCGGTGCCGGTCTGGGCGATGCCCAAAATATCCTTGCCGAGCAAGGCGTGCGGTATGGCGCCGGCCTGGATCGGCGTCGGTTCGGTGTAACCGGCATCGGTGACTGCGGAAAGGACCTTCGGCGACAGGCCGAGGTCTGTGAAGGTCAACGCTTCTTGAGCGATCTGGGTGTCTAAGGACAAGTTTGGCTGTCTTTGGCTGGTTCGGGGGCGCAACATACACAGTCGCGGCAAGCGCCGCGCGCCTGCAAGATTGGTATTGCAGGTAGGCGCAAGCCCACGATTTGTCAACAGAAACGGGCGGGGAATGGTGTGATTGTGAAGTCGTAACCTTAATCGCGATGCTTAATCGAGCTGCCCGTCGCTGTACCGGCTTAGTAACGGAACTGTTCGGCAAGAATACGCTCGTTCCATGAGTGGCTCGGATCGAATAGCAGCGTCGCCGTCACCGTTGGCGATTCTCGCACCGTCACCGAGGTAACGGCCTTCACTTCGGTGTGGTCGGCGGCGGCGTTCACCGGCCGCTTTTCCGCCTCCAGAATGTCGAAACGAACGGTCGCCTTGTTGGAAAGCAGCGCGCCGCGCCAGCGGCGCGGGCGAAACGGACTGACCGGGGTCAGCGCCAGCAGCGGCGCGTCGAGCGGCAGGATCGGCCCGTGCGCGGACAGATTGTAGGCGGTCGAGCCGGCCGGCGTCGCGATCATCACGCCATCGCAGTTCAATTCCTCGAGCCGCACTTGCCCGTCGACTGTGATCCGGATCTTGGCCGTCTGGTAGGACTGGCGCCACAGCGCAACCTCATTGATCGCCAGCGCTGAAATCGTTTCGCCCTCTGCCGTCACCGCCTGCATCTCCAGCGGACGGATCGTTTCGGCAACGGCCGCCGCGATGCGTCCCGTCAAACCGCTGGCGCGATACTCGTTCATCAGGAAGCCAATGGTGCCACGGTTCATGCCGTAGACTTTTTTTCCCGTGCTCATCGTGTCGCGCAAGGTCTGCAACAGGAATCCGTCGCCGCCGAGGGCGACGACGATCTCTGCATCCGCGATGGACGCCTGGCCATAGCGCGCCGACAGGCTTTCCAGCGCCGCCTTGGCGTCGGCGGTGTCGGACGAGACGAAGGCGAAACGGCTGGCGGCTTTGCTCATGGCTCCCCAATGGCGACGGTTGATGGCGACCGGTGGCTGGGGCCGCGCCAGCGCCGGGTTAGCATGGGCCGGCAAATCTGCAAAGGAGGCATGGCTGCCCCTCGAGACTGCGCCGGGAAGAGCGCCGGTCAGACGCTCGCGCACTGTGTCGAGTGACAAGCGAATGTGATGGTTAAGATGAGGATTAAACTCTCGTAAAGCCGGATCGATCATGTTAGCCGGCAGTGGATGGGCGGCGTGGGGGCCAGCCAGTCGGACCGATCTATTGCCGGTAACACGCCTGATTATCATCGTCCTGATGCTGGGAAGTTTTGCTCTTGCCTTTGCCCAACTGGTGCGCCAGTCGGAAGAGACGAGTTTGAGACCCCAACCCACGGCTTCACGCTGCGGCGATGCCGCCGGCACGCCGTGCCCGCAAAGGGCGTTGTGAATTCGCCAAGCACTTCTCGCGATGCGATACAGCGGTGCTTATCGCGCCTGCAGCAGATGACAGCCGGCCTGCCGCTTTTGTGCGAGATACTCGTCGATAAGCTGGTGGTAGCGCACCTTGCCGAAGCTCGGGAAGTGACCGCCATGCACGACCGCGACATCGAGCTCGCGCATCCGTAGCAGCGTTTCGACGTAGTCATCGACGGCGGAATGATAGACATCGTCGATCAGCGGGCCGTCATAGACGATGTCGCCGGAAAGCAGGATGCCGGTCTTCCTCTCGTAGAGCGCGATGCCGCCGGGCGAATGACCCGGGGTGTGGATTACCTCGAAGGCACGGTCGCCGAGATCGACGACATCGCCTTGCCCGAGCAAGCGATCGGCCGGCGCCGGCAGGATCCGGTAGCGCGCCGCGTCCCAGCCTAGTGGCATTCCATCGAACATTGCGTCGGTAGCGTAGCGGTCGGCAACCGTCCATTCATTGCGCGGATCGGCGAGGATTACTGCCTCGGCCTGATGCACGCAGCGGTCCGGAAATTCGTGATGGCAGCCGATATGGTCGAAATGCGTGTGGCTGGCAACGCAAATGATCCTTCGCTCCGTCACCAGCGGCACGTGGCGCCGCAGGCTGAAATGGCCGAGGCCGGTGTCGAACAGAAGATCGCGGTCGCGACCGCGCACATGCCAGATGTTGCAGCGGAAGAACGGCTTGATCCACGGCTCGTGGATCAGCGTCACGCCATCGCCCATGCGGATGGTTTCATACCAATTCGGAGCGTCGATGACCGAAAGCGCGCCCATGGCTCAACTCGCCAGAAGGATGATGTCGCCAGCGTCGCACGAAACCGCAACGATGTCGCCCGGCTGGACGGCCCCAGCGGCGGGAACCTTGGCGATGAAGTGCAGCGCCGGGTCCTGCGCAGAAACGGCGAGCACGCGCTTGAAGCTGCCTTGAAACACAACGTCGCTCACCTTGGCCGCGCCGAGCCCTGCAACGCCGCCGGGCGCGCCGAGGACAAGGTGTTCCGGACGGACGGCGAGAGCGACAGCCGTCCCGGTCGGCAATGTGCCGGTCAGCGAAAGCGGTCCGACCTGCGTAGCGACAGTGATTGTTCCGTCCTTAGCCGCCGTCACCGCTCCGGATATTAGCGTGCTTTCGCCCATGAAGGTCGCGGAAAAGCGTGTCGCCGGCCGCGCATAGACGCGCTCTGGTGGCCCTTCGTCCTCGATGCGCCCATCATTCATCACCACGCAATGGTCGGCCAGTGCCATTGCCTCTTCCTGGTCGTGGGTGACATGGATGAAGGCGGTGCCGACCCGCTTCTGGATCGCTTTTAGCTCGTCCTGCATCTGCCGGCGCAATTTGAGGTCGAGCGCGCCGAGCGGCTCATCGAGCAGCAGCACGGCCGGCTCGACCACCAAGGCGCGGGCCAGTGCGACGCGCTGCCGCTGGCCGCCGGAAAGCTGGTGCGGCTTTTTGTCGAAAGCGGTGGCCAGCCCGACCAGCGCCAGCGCCTCGCGCGCCCGCGCGGCCCGTGTCGCGCCATCGACGCCTTGCATGCGCAGGCCGAAACCGACATTGCCGCCGACGCTCATATGCGGAAACAGCGCATAGTCCTGGAACACCGTCGTCGTCGGCCGCTTCGCCGGTGGCACGGCGGTGCAGTCCTCGCCGCGGATCAGCACCTTGCCTTCGCTCGGCGTGACGAAGCCGCCGAGAATGGACAGCAGCGTCGTCTTGCCGGAGCCCGACGGCCCGAGCAGGATCGTGTAGCTGCCCGGCTCGATTTGCAGCGACACGTTCTTCAGCACGGTGTGTTGACCGAAGCGGTGCGAGACGGAGCTTATATCGACCAGTGGCGCGGTCATGCCGGCTTCCTCCGCAACAGCATCAGTTCAAAGAACACCACCAGCACGATGGAGACGGCGAAGACCAGCGAGCCGACGGCGTTGGTCTTGGGATTGAGGCCGGAGCGCAGCAGGTTCCAGATCTCGACCGGCAGCGTCGTGTCGAAGCGCGTCAGCAGGAAGGAAATTACGAATTCGTCCCAGGAGAAGGTCATCGACAGGAAGAAGCCGGCGAAGATCGCCGGCGCCATCACCGGCACTGTGATCAGCAGCAGCACCTTCCATTCGGGCGCGCCGAGGTCGCGCGCGGCGCGCTCGATGTTGATCTGGTGGTCGCCCATCTGGCTGTAGATGATGGCAAAGCACAGCGGCAGGTTGATCACGACATGGCCGATGCCGGCGGCAAGCAGCGATTTTGGCACGCCGGCCCAGTTGAACAGCACCAGCAGTCCCATGCCGATGATGAGATAGCTCACCGTCAGCGGCAGCGTGATCAGCCCGCGCAGCAGGCCTGAGCCGGGCAGGGCGAAGCGTGCAAAACCCCAGGCGGAGAGGAAACCCAGCGTGACGGCGACAGCTGAGGAGATAGCTGCGACTAGAAGCGAATTGACCAGCGCCGAAGTCAGCCGGGTGTCGGCGAGCACTGCGTCGTACCAGCGAAGCGACGGCCCGGTGAAGGGCGGGATCGGAAACGACGTCGCCTGCAGCGAAAACAGCACCAGCACGATCACCGGCAGGAAGATAAAGCCATAGACGGTTATGGCATAGATCCACGAGGTGATACGGACAAGAGCGCGCATGGTCAGGCCCGCTCGATCTTCAGCCAGCGGGCGCAGGCGAGATAGGCGACGGTGACAACCGCCATCAGGATGATCGACAGCGCCGAGGCGAGCGGAAAATCGCCGCGCCGGCCGATCTGCATCATAACCAGCTGCGGCATCAAAAGCTCGTTGTTGCCGCCTAGGATCTGCGGTGTGATGTAGTCGCCGATGCACAGCACGAAGGTGAGAAAAGCGCCGACAATGATGCCGGGCAACGTCAGCGGCAGGACGACATGCAGGAACGTGCGCACCGGCCCGGCGCCGAGATCGGCGGCAGCTTTGCGGTAGCTGGGACTGAGCTGCTTCAGATTGGCGAAGATCGTCAGCGTCAAAAGCATGACGAAGAAATGGACGAAGCCGATGATCGTGGCCAGCCGTGTGTTGGCGAGCTGCACCGGCTCGCTGAACAGGCCGGAGCCGGTCAGCGCACGGTTGATCACGCCGTTCTGCGCCAGCACCAGCAGCCAAGAGTAGGAGCGCACGACATAGGATGTCCAGAACGGCAGCACCGCCAACATCAGCGCCAGCCGCTGCCAGCGCTCCGGCACCTGTTCGGCCAGGATCCAGGCGAAGGGGTAGGCGAGCAGCACCGAGATCAGGGTGACGATGGCGGTGACCTGCAGCGAGTTCACCATCGCTTGCCAATAGGCCGGATTGTTGAAGAACTGGCTGTAGTTGGACAGGGTGAAGCCGCCGCCATCATGCGCCGTCAGGCTGGAAAACCCCATGGCCAGAAAAGGCAGCATGAAGAACAGCAGCGTCCAGCCGAGCGCCGGCGTGACCAGCGCCCAGGGCAGGGCACGCCAGGTGTCTCCAGCAGCGCTCACGACCGGCGACCGGTCACTGCGCCTGCAGCATTTCGGTCCAGACGTCCTGCATCTTCTTGTCGAGATCGGCGTTCGGCGCCGGGTAGGGCTGGGCGCGGGCGAGGAAATCCGGCTGCTCGTCGAAGCGCAGGATCTTCTTCTGCTCATCGGTCAGAGCCGCCTTGGTATTCGCGGGCATGCCCCAATAGCAGGCCGAGGTGGAGAGCCGCGCCTGGCCTTCAGGGCTCATGATGTACTGGATGAATTTCAGCGCCATGTCCTTGTTTTTGGAATCCTTGAACATCGCCAGCGACTGCGACCACAGCACAGCACCTTCTTTAGGGATTGAGAAATCGAGGGCAGGGTTCTCCTTGGCCAGCCCGGCCGTCACCCATTCGCCGCCGCCGACCAGAACGTCGACCTCGCCGGTTGCCAGCGCGGTCTGGCTAGCAGTCACCTCGCCAACCAGCTTGGCGTTGGCCTTCATCTTCAGCAGCTCTTCCTTGATGGCGGGAAGGTCGGCTTCGGTCAGCTCGGCGGTCTTCTTGCCGATCGCCAGTGCGGCCATGCCGATGACCGGCAGGTAATAGTCGTAGATGGCGATCTTGCCCTTGTATTTGTCGCCGGTCAGCGCCGCCATCGATTGCATGTCGGCCGGATCGACCTTGGTCTTGTTGTAGCCGATGGTGTTGTAGCCGAATTTTTCGGTGATGCCGTAGCGCTTGCCGTCGACCACGGTGGAGCGGTCCATCTTCACCTGGGGAAAGAGGTCGGCCATCGGCAGCTTGTCTTCGGGCAGCGGCTCGAACAGACCCTTTTCGACACCGCGCGGTATGTCGATGCTGTCGATCACCATCACGTCCCAGTCGCCGGGTTGCGACTGTTCGACAATGGCCATACCGGCGCCGGTGCCCTCGAATTCCTTGACATTGACCTTGACGTCATTGGCCTCCTCGAAAGGCTGCAACAGCGCCGGATCGGCGTGATCGCACCAGATCAGGGCGTTGAGATCCGCGGCCTGAGCGAAGCTGCTCGTCGCCAGCAGCAGTGCTGTCGCAGCACACGCGACGTGGAGATGACTCTTCAGAGCTGAAAGCGGTTTCTTGGTCGTTGAATTCGGGGTCTTCAGATTGGTAGACATCGAGTGTTCTCCCTTGCCTTTTTGGCTTGTGACAAAAATTGAACCAATTCTAAAATTGAGTCAATTCTGTTTTTGTGGCAAACAGCCGATATGAATGGATTGCGGGCAAGGCAAAAGGCGGATCGGCACCGCCGCATCATTGAGGCAGCCGCGGAGCTTTTCCGCGATGCCGGCTACGAAGGCGCCAAGATCGAGACCATCGCCGCGCAGGCCGAGGTCTCGGTCGGCACGATCTACAACTATTACCAGAACAAGGGCGACATCCTCGGCGCCATCGTCTCGATGGAGGTCAACGAGGTGCTCACAGCCGGGCAGGGCGTCGTCGCCAACCCGCCGGCAAATGTCGGCGATGCGCTCGATACCCTGCTAGGCATCTACATCGAGCATTCGCTGCATTATCTCAGCAAGGAGATGTGGCGGCAGGCGATGGCGATCTCGACGCAGCTGCCCGACAGCCCGTTCGGCCAGGCCTATACCGCGCTCGACCGGGCACTGACCGAACAGATCCGCGCCCTGATCGCGCGGCTGCAGGGGCTCGGCCTGGCGCGCCGGGATATCGACGGACAGGCCTTGGGCGAACTGGTGTTCAACAACATGAACATGATGTTCATCGAATTTGTGAAGCGCGACGAGGCGAAGATTGCCGAATTGCGCACCGCGATACGAAGGCAGAATCGGATTCTGGTGGCGGCGATTGCGGTTTGACCGAGGAGGTTCGTCTAGGAGCATCGCGAGCGCTTCATAGACGCGATAAGGCGCTTGCCGTTCAGGCGCTGACTTCCCATCAACATTGGCACGATCGGCGCTTTTACCGAGCATGCCTGGGTGGCCGCGCGCGTGGAAACGGCACGACGGTCAATGGCGCCTTGCGGAATTCCGCGATGGCTATTTCCTCAATCAGGGAGTCGAGTGCCTCGCTGACGCGCTGGCTCGTTTCGTCCATGCCGCAGAGCCGGTTTTGGGCACACTCCAAGAGCTCGCGCGCAGCGGCGAAGTCGCTTCGCATGACATCACCCGTTTGGTTTTAACCCGCCGCCCTAACATTCCTAACATTGTTGACGCGCCAAATTGAGCGATTGCTAATATACACAGGGGCATTTTAATCGAATGGCATTAGAATGGCCGGCGAGCAGGAGATGCCGGCCGATCCGCATCGCCCTATTAAATCCGTTGGTTCAATTCCAGAATTTTTCTGATGACCCGGGGCACGATCTGAAGAGGTTGGGGCTTTGCGTTGCAGAACGCGGGGATTAGTCCTGATACGATCTTGGCCGGGTTAGAAATTCTCTGGCGGCAGCGATCTGGCGTCGATGCTCGCGCAGGAAGGTCAGGCTGAAACAGATCGAAAAGGCCAGCCCTGAAAGCATTATCGTTGCTTGCGAGGTCGGATCGGGATCGGGAACTATCAGAAAGCGGAAAATGAAGGCGAACGCGAGGGCAGCAAGACCCCCATACATACCACCAATAAAGGGGGCGATCGTGCGTTTCTGCTCCAGCGGAATCTCCTATGGTGTCCACGAAGGAATACGTTGGTTTCTGCCAGCGATATATGTGTTGGGACTGATGTGCTATGGCCCCGGCCTGTGGAAATCGGGGATGAGCAGACATCGACCAATCCGGTTCTCATAAGAAGCGTGCTGGTGCCCCCGGACGGAATCGAACCGCCGACCTTCGGTTTACAAAACCGCTAATCCCGCCTAACTCAGCATAACAAAACCGAACATCTAAGATGGCTCGAAGCCTTATAGTGCCTTGCTTTGCGGGAAATGTTACCATATGTTAGTAACATCGGGTAACGCCACAAAACACTCGCAATCGTTACCCCACCGTTACCCAGGGGCAAATCATGGCAAAGGCACTCACGGCTGCATCTCTTCTGAAGTTCAAGGCAGACCCGTACAAGCGGCGAGAAATTGCCGATGGGGTTTTGACTGGTCTCTACTTCGTCATCCAGCCCACAGGTCGGAAATCCTGGGCGGTGCGCTATCGGGCTTCTGGCCTCCCGAAAAAGCTCACGCTCGGCAATTCTTTTTTCGGCGACGACGCCGACGCGGCCGGTAACGAATTGACCACCATGCGCCGAGAGGCCGCGCACGTGCTGGAGCGCGTCCGCCGCGGTGAAGATCCCGGCGCCGAAAAGCAGGCTGCGAAGCGGGAGACGAAGGACGAGGACCGGGACAACTTCCAGGCCGTAATCGAGCGCTACTTGAAGGAATACGCCTCGAAGCGCCGTAACTATCCTGAGAAGGCGCGGCTGCTCGGCATGCGCAAGCAGGACGACGAATGGAAGGTGAATCCCGAGCGCGCCGCCGGCCTATGGGGTGCAAAGCGCATTCAGGACATCACACGCCGCGACATCCGGGAGCATCTGGAGACATTGGCGAAAACCGCGCCGATCGGCGCCAACAGGACGTTTGCCGAGCTGCGCAAATTCTTCAACTGGACGGTCGGCAAGGACATCCTAACGGCATCGCCGATGACGGACCTTCAGCAGCCATCGGAGGAGAACGAAAGCCGCAACCGCGTCCTGATCCGACGCAAGGAAGTCCCCGGCAGCAGTGACGACGAATTGCGCTGGCTGTGGAAGGCGGCCGAGGCCTACGACGGGGAAGGGGGGAGAGGGCCGTTCGGCCCCTTCCTGCAGCTTCTGCTCGTGACTGGCCAGCGCCGCACCGAAGTCGCAGAAATGACCTGGAGCGAGGTCGACATGGACGCCGCTGAATGGGTGATCCCGGCCGCACGGTCCAAGAATGGTGAGCCTCACGTCGTACCGCTATCAGACCAGGCTCTGGCGATCCTTCGAGCTGTGCCCCGGATCAAGAATAAGGAAGGCTACGTGTTCACCACGGACGGCGAAAACCCCATCAGCGGCTTTTCTCGCATGAAACAGCGCGTCGACAAGCTCATGGCCGAGTATGCCGGCGAAACCAAGATCCCAGACTGGACGCTGCACGACATCCGCCGCACGGTCGCCGCCGGCATGCAGCGCATTGGCGTGAAGATGGAAGTCACCGAGAAGGTGCTCAACCATAAGTCCGGCTCGTTCCGTGGGATCGCTGGCGTTTACCAGGTGCATGACTACGCTGACGAGAAGCGGGCAGCGCTCGATGCGTGGGGCAAGTACGTCAAGGAACTGGTCACCCGTAAGACAGCGGACAACGTGATCCCGCTCGCTAGGGCGTGAATTGCGGGCACTGTTCGCGATTTCGTGGGAGGCGATGTTGACAAAAATAGACGAGCCGTCTCAAGTCATATCCTTCGAACGAAAAGAGAACAAAAACGTTGTGGGAAAAGGCAGCCACAGCAGGCGGCCTGACTCAGAGCATCGTATATTCGTTCTAACGCGTTCGTGAGCGCGGAAAACGGAAACAGCCAGGCACTGGCCTAGGAAACCCGCCCGGCTGTTTCTTCAATCGAGCTGTCTCGTTTTCGAGACCTCTCCCCTTGCGCAGGAGATTAATCCCGCAATGCAGCTTAACCACAATGTGCCGCCGGCAGGCAACGAGAATCTGACCGGTTCGCAATCACAATCCACTACGCAGTCGGGCGGCTTCCTCCAAGCCCGTCAGGTCAGGGGCCGCTACAATGTTTCGGACATGACCATTTGGCGCTGGCTGCTGGACTTCCCGCAGCCCGTCTATATCAGCCGGTATCGGTATTGGCGCGTCTCCGACATCGAGGCGTGGGAGGCCCGGCAGGCTTCCAAGGGGGCAGCATGACAAGCCGTCCCGAAACTACTGACCATAGCACCTGTGGCGCCGCACTGGATGCTGCCGTCGCATGGCTGCGTGAAACGCCGAGGGCTCAACGGCCAGGACCGGCAGTGCCGGAGCTTCGGCGCCGCTTCGGGCTAAGCCCTGCCGAGGCCTGCCGGGCACTGGCCGAATTCCACCTCAATCTTGCGAGGTAGAACTGATGGGAAAACCCCGTTCGTGGCTGAAAAGCTGGGTTGGCCACAGGCTGGAAATGTATCTGAGCCCCGCATGGTCAGAGGCACGCGTAGGGCCGTTGCGGGCAATGCTGGAGCGTCTGGAGATAGAGCATCTTCGCCACGGTGGGTACAACAACGGCGAGCTGTTCGTGTCCTATACCCAGTTGGTTGACTTCGGGATTTCGCGAAAGTCGATCAAGCGCACGCAGCAGCTTGCGGTGGATCTCGGGTTCATCGAGGTCACTTACACAGAGGGCGACGGCGTGATCCGGCCGCCCAACGCCTACCGGCTCACCTATCTGCCGGCCAAGGGCAAGACCACCCCGACAGACGAATGGAAGACCATCACGAAGGAAAAGGCAAAGCGATTGGTTGAGGCCTTCCGCGCCGATGACAAAGCCGCGGCAAAGGCGACCAAGAAGACAATCCGCGAGGCCGCCTAAATGTTCAAAGCAAAACAGTCTCCCAGTTCCCTTTCCTGCCGTTTGTCGGTTCCCTTTCCTGCCACTAAATCGGCTTCCTCGGTTCCCATTTCTGCATGCCGCCCAGTGCTAGAATGGGAACTATCTCTTATATCTACGGGTGGAGGAGTTCGCCATGACGTACACTGAGCCCTGCCAGGTCATTGCCTTCCCTCTGATCAGACGCATGGGCAAGATCCGTGATGTGGCGACCAAGATGCTGGCCAAGTCAACCGATCGCCATGCCGAAAGCTACAGGGACCAGGTAACGGCGGCCCTCCTCAGCCATCTTACCCGTATCGGGGTACCGCAGGCCCAGCAGGGCAAACAGCTCACCACCTTCTGGGCGGCGGTCCAAACAGAAATCATTCGTCAGAGCTATAGGCAGCAAGCCTGACGAGACACGTTGGCGCTCAACCTTTTTCTGGTCGGCCACCCGCTCCACAAGCAGAAACCTTTCGAGCCTGACTTTCTGGTTGAAATGGGGCGTCGGTTATACAAACCGGTGCTCAATTCCTTCAGGTTCCTTGAATTACAAGGGGTTCTCCTGTAATCTGCCGAGTGATTTGCAGAGTGGGGTAACGAAGGGGTAACTGATCGGCCCAATCTGCTCCGACTTGGAACGCCGAAAAGTGAAGGCAGATACGACAGACATGGATAGCGAGTCCGCGCCGAAAGGGGGCGGAAAGGTTCGGCTCAAGACGCTTGCCGATCTTCACCGTCGCACGACTGCTGCCCGCGTGGTGTTCGAACTGAGGGACAGCCTCGCGGCCGATCTCGGGGGCAAGGCGCCGGCGAGGTGATATCGATCGGGCTGGGCTGTATCACGCCATGGGCCAGGACCTGCTCACCAAAGCCGTCGAAACGTTCGCGGTGCAGATGGCCTACGGAATCGACCTTGTGGGCATGGTGAGGCACTGATGGCTGTTGTCCCGATGACCAAGCGCAAACCCGCAACTGCCGTTGCCAAGGTGCATGAGCCAACAACGCGCGAACTCGCCGCCCAGGCCGCTTACAGGAAACGCCGCGACAGTCAGCCGCCTGTCCCTGGAATCAAAGTAAAAAACAGCCAAGTGGACGGCAAGGCACATTGCGCCATCAGCATTGACCATCCCGACCCGGAACTAGGTTGGGAGATACTGTCGGAAGCCATTGCCAGCAACGGCGGGGATTTCATTCGAGGGACAATCGACGCCTTGGCCATGTTGTCCCAACAGGGCACCCAGGTGAATGAGAAGCACATGAACTATGCCGCCTCCATGGTGGCCGGGCTGAAGCCGAGGGACCAGCTAGAGGCAACCCTGGGCGTGCAGATGGCCGCTGTTCACCTGGCCACGATGCAAGCCGCTGCCAACATGGGCGGATCCAGGACGCATGAGGTCAGAGAAGTCTACGAAAGGGCGTTGAACCGCCTCGCCCGCACATTTGCGGCCCAGGTCCAGACCCTCAAGCAGTACCGCAGCAAAGGCGAGCAGCGCGTCATCGTCGAGCGCGTCACGGTCGAAAAGGGCGGGCAGGCCATCGTCGGCACAGTGGCTCATGGGGGTGGGGTGAATGAAAAAGATGACGCCTAACCCCATGCAAAGCGCCCATGCTGCGAGGCGCTGTTCAGCTAAATCCAAGCGTTCCGGCAAGGATTGCAATGCGCCTGCAGTCAGGGGTTTTCGTGTCTGTCGGATGCACGGTGCGGGCGGCGGGGCACCGAGAGGCGAACACCACGGGCACTACAAGCACGGCGGCTACACATGCGAGGTGATTTCAGCCAAGCGCGGCCTGGCGTTGCTATTGGCCGCAGTAGCCCCAACGGGGGCCGTCAAATAGCGGTCGACGAGCCTAGGCTAGCCTCGCTTTATCGCGCCCGCCAAGCCTGCGGGTTTTCCCAAGCCATGAAATTTCGTGGCTCGAAATGTTATTTCGTTTGTTAAAAAATTCTCCTGAACCTCTCCTGCTACGGACGAATCGCCTGCTCCTAGAAATCTGTCACCGTAAGCGCGTCGGAACTTTGGCCTCTCAGCCGAGTTCCTTCCGGGATCCAACACGTTTCGTCGGATTGCGCCGCTAGCCGCGCTTCACCCACCGCCGCTCCGGCTTTTTTAGGATTACAACCATGAGCACCATAGACCCGCTGGCCCCTACGGATGCAGCGCCAGGCAGTTATCACGCCGAAACAGTCGATCAGACAATTCTTTTAAACAAAGTCAGTTGGGGGGCGATCTTCGCCGGCGTTGTCGTCGCGCTCGTTGTTCAGGTCCTTCTGACTATGCTCGGCGTTGGCATCGGTATCGCAACACTCGATCCTGGCACATCCGACAATCCGGCTGCCTCTACCTTCTCGATCACCGCGGGGATCTGGTATGTCGTCTCCGGCATCATCGCTGCTTTCGCCGGTGGCTATATCGCCGCGCGTATGTCGGGAAAGATCGTGCCGACGACGGGAGCTCTGCACGGCCTCACGACTTGGGCGTTCACCACACTGCTGGTGCTATATTTTCTCACGAGTACGGTCGGAGCATTGGTGGGCGGTGCCTTCAGTGGCGTTGCCAGCGCGGTTGGGGGTGCCGGACAAACGGTCGCGCAAGCCGCCGCTCCGATCATCGCCAACTCCAATCCGCTGGAAGCGCTGGAATCCGAGGTCAGAGCAACCGGGACGGATCCGGAAGCGCTAAACGCAGCCGCAGTGAACGCAATCCGTAACCTTGTGACGGGCAATGCCGCAGACGCTGAAGCGGCGCGCGCGCAAGCCGCTCAGGCGCTAGCCAAGGCGCGTGGTATCCCCCTCGATCAAGCGACCCAGCAGGTCACAGAGATGGAGAGGCAGTATAACGCTGCTGTTGAGTCGGCGAAGCAGCAAGCGATCAAGGCTGCGGACGCCACGGCATCCGTCGTCTCAACTGGCGCGATTCTGGCCTTCGTTGCGCTTGTGCTCGGCGCGATCGCCGGCTGGCTCGGCGGACGTTCTGGCGTGGTGCATCCGGTCTATGCCGACCGCATCGTTCCGAGTCGGCGGGTATCCTGACGTCCAGGCTTAGATGCGCCAAAGTGTTCATGGAGCGAGGAGGTGTAATCGGCCGCAGTCACCTTTGACGCCGTACAGAAGATGCGGCAGCGCCGCCACCACCATTGGCTTTCGAACCAAGGGCTGGACGGGGTTACCAAGATTTACTTCGGTTCGACCTTGGACACCTGGCCTTGACGGCGGCGGTGCGCTTGGGGCCGGAGAGATTGCGATAGAATACGTGCGGCTCGAACAGCAGTTCGGCCGACCGGAGCGGTCGAAGCCGGATCCGGCAGCCTCGACGTCCATGAAAACGTGAATCTCGTCTTCGCCGACTCCGATGGTGGCGCCGATGCGCGGAATGTCGAGATCGGTGATGCGCTTCGCAGCGCCCTTGAACGAATCCATGGCAGTTCCTTTCCGCTCCAAGGAGGGCAGGTTGAGACAGATGTGAAGGGTGAGGCGCTGGCGGCCACGCTATTCAAACCGACTAGCCGGCCACGGGCGGATGGTGTGTGTTTCAGGCAGGCTCTTGATCAATCCGCCGCCGCGGTCTAGCGTCGCGCGATGTTGACCAGATTGGCCAAACGCCTGCTGTCAAAAGCGAACAAGCTGAGATTGCCGGTTGTTGCCCGCTCCGTGCAGCGCGCCAATCTGACGTACCTTTCGGATGCCAAGTTCATCAACCTTCGTCGTCTGATCGGGCAACTAAAGCGCGACAATGTCCCCGGCGATTTCATCGAATACGGCATCGCTCTCGGCGGCTCGGCAATCTACATCGCGTCCGAGCTCGACGATGACCGTCATTTCCACGGCTATGACGTGTTTGGCATGATTCCGAGCCCGACCGAGGAGGACGACGAAAAATCCAAGGCCCGCTACGACACCATCAGATCTGGGAAATCCAGAGGTATCGGAGGCGATACTTACTACGGATACCAGGGCGATCTGTTCGACAAGGTGAGCGCCAGCTTCAAGAACTTTGGCGTCCCGGTCGATGGCAAGCGGATCGTTTTTCACAAGGGCCTGTTCGAAGACACGGTGCGCTTCGATCCGAAAAGCTGAGTGGCGTTGGCCCATATCGATTGCGATTGGCACGATCCGGTTAAGATCTGCCTTGAACGGACCGTGGAGGTGTTGAGTCCAAGCGGGCTCATGATCCTTGACGATTACCACGCCTGGGGCGGTTGCCGGACGGCGACCGATCAATTCCTCGCAGGTCGTGCTGACTGCCGCATGGTACAAGTCTTGCCCCACGCTGTGATCCAGAAAACCTAAAGCGACATCAGATAGTCACGCAACGCGCGCCGGATGGTACGGGCCACGATAGCCTCCCCCGATGACCGCTGGCGGTCGTGCAGCTGCCGCATCGGCTCGCCGGCCGGCGCGAAACGGCGCGCAATTGGCCAGAAGGTTCCCGCAATTCGGGTTGCATTAACGAAACATTCGGCCTCGCTCTGTGTTCGGGGCTAAGGAGCTGCCCTAATGAGCGAGGATGAAAGTAAGGGAAGGCCGGATTGCGGGTCTGCCGTCGAGACTCTGGCCCGGCAATTGGCCAGCCAAACAGGCATCTCGGAGTCTGATGCTCGGCTGCTGATCTAACTGATCGGCACCAACTGGAATTCACTGGTATTTCAGGCCCGGTTGATGAAATCGCGGCGTTGACACTCGGTGCCGAACGGACACGCTTGACGTGGCCGGCGTCCCTTGGGGGCGTTGGGGTAGATTGCCTAGTAGAGACACCGGCCGAGCGGATTGGGGTCCGCCGCAAGAGACAATTTCAGCAAGAGCTTCCATTCGGCAACCAGGATCGCGGAGCACCCTAAACAATTCGTTGATCAACGGCTTGCGATTAACCTTGCACTGCGCAATGTTGGCGGCAGGGGCCATGGCTACCGAGACCGATGCGCCCTAGGCGCTGGCTCGTGCGATACAGTTTCGACATCTACCGTGACTAGGCCGGCTCCTTCGATCCGGACTGTCACCTTGCCGTTCTCGTCATCGGCCCGAGTGACAAAGCCGGTTATCTCGACCTTTTGGCCGGCCCTTGTTCTCTTCGGTGTGTCGATCGAAAAAGGAAAGTTGTAAGAGGGTATGCTCACGCTCGACATGCCGTTGTCCAGCACCTTCAGGATTGTCACGGTGAGTGTGACTTCATCGCCGATCTTTACCGCCATGGCCTAGGGCTCCACTTCCCGCTTCGTCATCCAACTAAACATTCATTTTTGCTAAAATGTTCCGGAACTGAATCCGCGCTTCGGATTTGAGTCCGCGTCTGTGGCGTGGGGTCCAGTATGCGTAAGAGTTCCGGCGATGGGCGGTTGCAGTTCATCGAACCGCTCATGCCAACCCTGGTCGACAAGCCTCCGGAAGGCGATGCCTGGATCCATGAGGTCAAGTTCGACGGCTACCGCTCACAGATCATCATTGACGAGGCCGGAGTTCGTGTCTTTACGCGCAACGGAATGGACTGGACGGCGAAGTATCCCGACCTGGTCGAGACCGCCAAACGGCTCGTTGTCGAAAGCACCATTATCGATGGCGAGATCATCGTTCCGAGTGAAGCTGGTCTTGCCGATTTCGTTGCTTTGCGAAAGGCGATCACGCGGCGCCAGTACGACCTCTATTTCGTCGCGTTCGATCTCTTGCACCTCAACGGCAATGACCTGCGCGACTTGCCCCTGGAGCATCGGCGCGAGCTACTTGCCGGTTTGATCCCCCCGGGCAATCGCATCCAAATCAGTGAGGCTCTTCCGGGCGACCCCAAAGCAATCTTTCATCTGCTTGATCAGGCCGGTCTGGAGGGGATGGTCTCAAAGCGCCGTGGCAGCAAGTACCGCAGCGGGCGATCGATCAACTGGCTGAAGGTCAAGTGCTACACCGTCGACGAGTTCGAACTGCTCGGTGTCGAGCGTGAGGCCGGCAAGCCGGCGTTCGCCCTGATGGGCGAGATCGGCACGCGCAAATATGTTGGATCGGC